>JANQME010000054.1 GCA_028280205.1 Longimicrobiales bacterium | reverse complement strand
CAGGCGGAGGGGCCGAGCGCGGCGGACGCGGCAGCCGCGCCTCCGAGCTTCACGAAGTCCCGCCGACCCAGGGCGGCCCGCGCTTTCGTCTCGTCTCCGTCTTCCTTCATCGTCGGCCTCCCGCCTCGGTCTGGATCGGACGCGTCAAGCTGGAGAGACGGAGACGCGGGCGGCAAGCCGTCGAGGCCGCGCGCCCACGACGCGGGCGGTCGGGGCGAGGGGAGGATCGGGTCCCGGGTGTCTCCGGCGCGTCCCATCGCCGCATGGAAGCGGGCCGGTGCGGGAGATAGCTTCCTCGGATGAGCCGAGACATCGCATTCCTGGAGCGCCTTCTCGACGCGCCCGGGCCGTCCGGATTCGAGGTCCGGGCCGCCCGGGTCTGGCGGGAGGAGGCCGAGTCGTTCGCCTCGCACGTGCGGGCCGACGTGAGCGGCAACTCGTTCGCGACCGTAAACCCCGACGGTACGCCCCGGGTCATGCTGGCGGGGCACATCGACGAGATCGGGCTGCAGATCACGCACGTCGACGAGCAGGGCTTCCTCTTCGTCGACGAGATCGGAGGGTGGGATCCGCAGGTCCTCGTGGGCCAACGGGTGCTCGTCCTCGGCCGCGAAGGGGACGTGCCCGGCGTAATCGGGAAGAAGGCGATCCACCTCATGCAGCCCGAGGAACGCGAGAAGGCTTCGAAGACCAGGCAGCTCTGGGTGGACGTGGGCGCGAAGGATCGAGACGCCGTCGCGGCGCTCGGACTGCGCGTCGGGGACCCGATCGTGATCGCGCAGGGGATGGTGCGACTCGACGGCGGCCTCATCGCGAGCCGCGCCATCGACGACCGCATCGGGGCGTTCGTGGTCCTCGAGGCACTGCGCATCCTCGCCTCGGGCTCGACACCGCCGGCTGCGGCCGCGACGGCGGTGGCGACGGTCCAGGAGGAGATCGGCTTCCAGGGCGGTGGCGCGCGTACGAGTGCCTGGGCGATCCAGCCCGACGTCGCGATCGTCGTCGACGTGACGTTCAGCACCGACGTGCCCGACATCGAGAAGAAGGAGCTGGGCGAGCACGAGCTGGGCGGCGGCCCCGTGCTGAGCCGCGGCTCGGCGGCCCACGACGGCGTCTTCGAGCTGCTCGCGTCCGTCGCGGACGAGGAAGGGATCCCTTACTCGATTCAGGCCTCGCCGAAGGCGACGCGGACCGACGCGGACGGGATCCACCTGACGCGTGCCGGTGTGCCGACCGGTCTGGTCTCCGTGCCGAACCGGTACATGCACTCTCCCAACGAGATCGTGGACGTCGAGGATCTCTTCCGTGCCGCGCAGCTCATCGCGGCCTTCATCCGGCGGCTCGACCCGGAGACGGACTTCACGCCGCGCTGAGGCTCGCGCGGGACGCGTTGACCCCCTCCGGTGCCTTCTCTACCCTTCATGGCCGCGTCGCCGGGACCGCGGAACACCCCTCTCGTGGGGGTCGCCGGCACGCGTGATCGGAGCGCCCTCTCGGGCCGCTCCCGGCTGGACATTCGGACGGGACCGCGCCGTGCCGGGTGAGACCCCGAACGTTGGACAGGGAAACGAATGGACGGCGGCATCATCATCAAGGAACTGCAGGACATGCGCGACGAGGGGCACCTCTCGGACGCGCTTCTGCGCAAGACGGTTCGCTCGATCTCGGACGACGAGCGTTTCGACTGGGTGGGCGTCTACCTCCTCCGCGACACGGAGGAGGGGGCCGAGCTCTGGCTCCACAACTACGTGGGCGAGCCCACCGAGCACGCGCGAATTCCGGTGGGTACGGGCGTTTGCGGCCGGGCGGTGGCCGAGCGGACGAACCTCAACATCCCCGACGTGAGCGAGGAGGAGAACTACCTCGCGTGCTCCCCGCACGTTCAGTCCGAGCTGGTCGTGCTCATCCGGGCCGGCGACGAGATCTTCGGTCAGATCGACATCGATTCGGAGACGAAGGCGGCGTTCACCGAGGACGACGAGATCCAGCTCATCGGTGTCGCCGACAAGCTGGCCGAGCAACTCGTCGCGGAGCAGCGGGAGGCCTCCTGACCGACCCTCTCGGCGTCTTCCACGCCGGGAACGCCGGGCCGTTCACCCTCGACGGCACACGCACGTATGTGGTGGGACGGCGGGAGATCGCGGTCATCGATCCGGGCCCGGACGTGGAGGAGCACGTCCGGGCTCTCGAGTCCCGGGTGGCGTCGGCGGAGCGTGCGCGGATCCTCCTGACCCACGGCCACGGTGATCATGCCGGCGCGGCCGCGGCGCTCTCCGAGGCGACCGGCGCGCCGGTGTGCGGCCCGGCCGGAATGGAACGGATCGGCCTCGACCGCATTCTCGAAGACGGGGCCGCGGTCCCGACCGATGCCGGGGAGCTGCGCGCTCTGCACACCCCCGGGCACACCCCCGAGCACCTCTGCTACCACTGGCCGGCCTCCCGGGCACTCTTCGCCGGGGACCTCGTCCTCGGCGAGGGCGACACCACCTGGGTCGCGGAGTACCCGGGGTGTGTGGCCGACTACCTCGACTCGATGGCGCGGGTGCGCGGGCTCGACCTGGAGGTGATCTATCCCGCGCACGGCCCGGCTCTGCACGACCCGGCGGACACGTGGGCCCGCTTCGAAGGCCACCGACGCTCGCGGATCGCGCAGCTCCGCGAAGCCATCGACGCGACTCCGCACGCGACACCCGAGGAGCTGCTGGACGCCGTCTACGGGAGCTCGCTGCCGGCGGGACTGCGGGCGCCGGCGCTCAAGTCGCTCCGGGCCCTCGTCGACTACGTGAACGGGGTCCGCGCGGCTCCTTCCGGAGGGTGACGCCCGCGCCGTTGCACCGTTCGAGCGGCCCGGGGTACCCTGCCTCCATGAGCGTGCCCCTCTCTTCGAAGACCGTGCGCGACCTTCGTTCCATCGTCGGCGCCGCGCACGTGATCACCGACCCGGACCGCCTGCTGGCGTACGAGTCCGATGGGCTCACCCAGTACCGGGCCGCCCCGAGCGCTGCGGTGTTGCCGGCGTCGTCCGATGAGGTGGCCCGCGTCGTGGAGCGGCTGCACGGTGAGGGGATCGCGATCGTTCCGCGCGGAGCGGGCACCGGCCTGTCGGGCGGTGCGTTGCCGAGCGAGGGTGCCGTCGTGCTCGGCACGGCGCGCATGAACCGGATCCTCGAGGTCGATCCCGACGACCGCCTCGCCGTCGTGCAGCCGGGTGTGACCAACGCGCGGCTGACCGAGGCGACCCGTCCGTTCGACCTCTACTACGCTCCCGATCCGTCCTCGCAGAGCACCTGCACGCTCGGCGGGAACGTGGCGGAGAACTCGGGCGGGCCGCACTGCCTCAAATACGGCGTGACGTCGCGCTACGTGACCGGCCTGACGGTGGTCCTCGCCGGCGGGCGCGTCGCCCGGCTGGGAGGGTCGGGTCGGGTCGCGTCCGGGGGACTCGACCTGACCGGTCTCTTCGTCGGTTCGGAGGGGTGCTTCGGTATCGCCACCGCGATCGAGGTGCGCCTGCTCCCCCTCCCCGCGAGCGTGCGGACGCTGCTGGCCATCTTCGACACGATGGAGGCGGCGGGCCACGCGGTAACCGGGATCATCGGCTCGGGGCTGATGCCTGCCGCGGTCGAGATCATCGACCGGGCGACGATCGAGGCCGTGGAAGCGAGCGTCTTCGCTGCGGGGTATCCCAAGGGCGTGGGGGCGGCACTGGTGGTGGAGTTCGACGGCACCGAGGCCGGACTCGATGCCGATGCGGACCGGGCGGAGCGCTGCTGTCTGGAGGTCGGGGCGCGCGAGGTGCGTCGGGCGCGGTCCGAGGAGGAGCGGCTCGGCCTGTGGAAGGGACGCAAGAAGGCGTTCGGTGCCATGGGTCGCATCGCGCCCGACCTCCTGGTTCAGGACGCGACCGTGCCGCGTACGCGCCTTCCGCACGTCCTGGCGAGCATCACCGAGATCGGAAAGCAGTACGAGCTCCGGATCGCCAACGTCTTCCACGCGGGCGACGGGAACCTCCACCCCAACATCCTCTTCGACCGCGCCGATCCCGACGAGCTGGAGCGCGTGGAGCGCGCTTCACACGAGATCATGAAGCTGTGCGTCGATGCGGGCGGCACGATCACGGGGGAGCACGGAGTGGGGATCGACAAACGCGCGTACATGGGCCTCGTCCACAACGAGACCGAGCTGGACATGCTGCGCCGGGTGCGTGGCGTATTCGATGCGGATCACCTGTTCAACCCGGGCAAGGTGGTACCGGACGCCGTGGAGACGCCCGCCGAACCGGTTGGAAGCGAGCGGGCTTCGGCCGCTCACGCCGAGGCCGGTGCGCCGTGAGCGCGACGACCGCCTTCGTCGACGCCCTGGCGGGGCTCGATCGTTCCGAGCTCGGAGCGCACGCAGGGCTTCGGCGTGCTCTCCGGGGCTCGGGTCTCGGTCCCCCGGAGGCGATCCTGCACCCGTCGGACACGGCCCAGACCGCGGAGGTCATGCGGTCGGCGAGCGAGCACGGCTTCGGCGTCCTTCCGTTCACGAGCGGCGCCCACCGGGAGCCCGCCCGCCCCTCGGCAGCCACTTCGCCGAATCGACCGTGGCTGGGGCTGTGCACGGACCGACTGCGGGGCATCGAGGTCTACGAGGCTGCGGACCTCACGCTCACCGCAGGTGCCGGCACCTCGATGGAAGAGATCGATACGGCCCTCCGTGCGAACGGTCAGTGGGCCCCCTTCGATCCCCCGCACGCTCGGGATCGTTCGCTCGGCGGCCTGGTGGCCGATGGTGGATTCGGGCCGCTCGCTACGGGGTACGGCGAGCTGCGCAACCATGTCCTCGGGATGACCGCCGTGACGGGCGACGGACGGGTGCTCCGGCTCGGCGGTCGCGTGGTCAAGAACGTGGCGGGCTTCGATCTTGTCCGCGCGGTGACCGGCTCGCGCGGCTCGCTGGCGATCCTGACGTCCGTCACCGTACGGGCTTTTCCGCTCCCCGCCGTCGACCTGGTGCTCTCGCTGAGGGCCGCGCGGCTCGAGGAGCTCCTCGAAGCCGCCGCGCGAGTCCGGACCGCACCCGTGTTGCCTGCGTCTTGCCTGCTCTACGAGCGGCCGGACGGCGAGGGGGAGGGCGCCGTACTCCTCGTCCGACTCCACGGGGCGGCATCGACGGTCGATGCGGATCGCACCCGTCTGGCGGCGCACCTGGGTCGACCGCTGGACGTCGTGGCCGCGGACCGTGCCGCGGCGGCCGTCGTTCACGCTCGCGACGCGGCTTGGGGACGAGCGGTCCGGCTCGAGCTCTCCGCTCGGCCGTCGCGGCTCTCCCCGCTGCTCGGGATCGTACGGGCGATGGACCCCGTCGAGCTCGCGCTCGATCCGTTCACCGGACGGCTCCGCGTCGGCCTCGAGGCCGTCGAGGCGGACACGGTCGAAACGCTGTCGGCGTCCGTCGAAGCGGCGGGTGGCGCGCTGCGCGTGTCGGCCGCGCCGTCGCCCGGGGTGGTCGGGATGGGCACGACGCTGTCCGAGGACGAGGCGCGGCTCACCGACGATCTGAGACGGGCTTTCGACCCCCGCGGAGTCCTGTGGCCGGCGTACGCGTAGCGTCGGCGGCCGGACCGGGGTCCGACACCCTCGCTTCGGCGCTCGAGGCGCAACGGGAGCGGCTGCTCCCGTGCGTTCACTGCGGCTTCTGCCTCCCCGCTTGCCCGACGTACGAGCGGCTCGGCGACGAGAACGACTCGCCCCGCGGACGACTCCACCTCATGCAGGCGGTCGTCGACGGTCGGCTCGATGCCGCCTCGGACGCGTTCCATACGCACATCGACCGCTGCCTCGGCTGCCGGGCGTGCGAGCCTGTGTGTCCCTCCGGCGTGGAGTACGGAACCCTACTCGAGCTCGCTCGTGAGGCGGCCGCCCGTGCCCGCCCCCCGGCACTGCCCACGCGGCTGCTCCTCTCCGTCATGGGCTCGCGCACGGCCCGCTCGCCCTTCTTCGTCGGGGGGCGGATGCTGCGTGCCACGGGGCTGGCCTCTCTGGGAGCGCGTATCCTGCCGAGTGAGGGCGTTCTGGGCACCGGTCGCCTCGGACTCGCGATGCTGGCCGCGTCCGCGGACGGGACGGACCGGATCCGGAGGGCGCGCCCTGCGGGGGGAGCGCACGCGTCGCCGCTCGCAGAAGGAACCTCTCCCGACACGACTCCCGCGGACCCGGAGTCTCCGAATGTGCCCTCCTCCCCCTCAGACCCCCCGAGCTCGGCCTTCTCAGCTGGCCGCCGGGCGCGCGTGGGCCTCCTCGAGGGATGCGTACAGAAGGGCCTCTTCGAACGGATCAACGCCGCAACAGCGCGTACGCTGCGCTTCAACGGGTACGATGTCGTACCGGTTCCGATGGGCGACTGCTGTGGCGCGCTCCACGCGCACGGCGGCGATCTGGACGGCGCACGTCGGCTGGCGCAACGCAACATGGACGCCTTCGAGCGCGCGGACGTCGACCTCGTGGTGACGAACGCCGCCGGGTGCGGAGCTGCGATGAAGGAGTACGGCACCCTCTTCGACTCGGACGCCGACCTCGCCGATCGGGCGGGCGCGTTCGCCCGTCGCGTGCGCGACGTCTCCGAGCTGCTCGAGGAGGCCGGCCCGCGACCGGGTGCGGAGGTGCCGTGCACTCTGGCGTACGACCACCCGTGCCATCTTCAGCACGCGCAGGGGTTGGCCCACGCCCCACTTGCGGTGCTGGGCGCGGTCCCCGGCACGGAGGTGCGCGTGATCGAAGGCGCGGACGAGTGTTGCGGCGGCGCGGGCATCTACGGCATCACCCACCCGGATCTGGGGGGTCGCATCGGGCGTGACAAGGTCGCGGCGGTACGTGCCGCGGCCGGGGACGCCGCGTGCACGCCCAACCCGGGGTGCATGATGCAGATCGGGGCGGGGCTTCGGCTCGAGGGCGCGCGCGCCGACGTTGTCCACCCGGTCGAGATCCTGGACGAGAGCTACCGAAAGGCCGGTTACTATGAGTGAGTTCTCTTGCGGCACGCCTCCCGCGGCGAGGAGCGGACGATGAGCGGAGAGGGTCACGGATCGGGAGATCTCGTGCGTCTGGGCGTCGAGGCCCCCGTGTGGGACCGCTTCTTCCAGGTCTTCCCACTCGTGGTCGTCGGGACGAAGGAGGCCGACGGGTCGTACAATCTGGCCCCCAAGCACATGGCCATCCCGATGGGGTGGGGAAACCGCTTCGGCTTCGTCTGCACCTCGTCGCACGCGACGTACGTGAATGCGCGACGGGAAGGTGCGTTCACCGTGAGCTATCCGAAGCCCTCCCAGGTGCTCCTCGCGAGCCTCGCCGCGGCGCCTCGCTGCGACGACGAGAAACCCGCGCTCGCCCACGTCCGGACGCGCCCGGCGACGACGGTCGACGGAGTTCTGCTCGACGACGCCGACCTTCACCTCGAATGCGAGACGGATCGGATCATCGACGACTTCGGGACCAGCAGCCTGATCACCGGGCGGATCGTCGAGGTGCTCGTGACGGCGGAGGCGCTTCGGGACGCCGACGAGGACGACGTGGATCTGCTGGTCCGGGCCCCGCTGCTCGCCTACGTGGCGCCCGGCCGGTACGCTGAGATCACACGTACCTTCGCCTTCCCGTTCCACGCCGGCTGGTCGCGTTGACCGTGAGCGACCCCGCTCGCCTCGTCGTCGGCTCGGGGGCGTCGCGCGAGCGAGCGCTCCGGACGCTCGACCGGGTGCGTAGCTACCGCGACGAGTTCGTCGAATTCCTGAGCCGGCTCAGCTCGGTCGAGTCGCCGACCGACCGACCCGAGACGCAGAAGGGCGTGCACGCAATTCTCGGCCCGGCGCTCGAGCAGCTCGACATGGATGCGCGGATCGTGCCCGGTCGAGTGAGCGGCGACCACCTTCTGGCCATCCCGCGGCGGCGTGCGAGCGGCGTGCCGATCCAGCTTCTCGTCGGCCACTCGGATACGGTCTGGCCGCTCGACACCCTCGAGCGAATGCCGGTGCACGTCGACGGCGGGCGGGTGCACGGCCCGGGAACGCTGGACATGAAGGGAGGGCTGACCCAGATCGTCTTCGCGCTCCGCGTTCTCCGGGAGCTCGGCGAGGAGCCGGAGGTGGAGCCGGTCGTCTTCGTGAACGCGGACGAGGAGGTCGGCAGCCCGGACTCGAAGCGACATGTGCGCCGCCTGGCCCGGATCGCCGACCGCGCGTTCGTCCTGGAACCGTCGCTCGGCCCCAGCGGGAAGCTCAAGACCGCCCGCAAGGGGCTGGGCGCGTTCGAGGTGACGGTGCGAGGACGGGCCGCACACGCCGGTCTGGATCCAGAGGCCGGTGCCAGTGCGATCGTCGAGCTGGCCCACGTGATCCACGCGCTCAACGAGCTGAACGATCCTGTGCGCGGGACGACCGTCAACGTCGGCATGGTCGACGGCGGTACCCGTCGCAACGTCATCGCCGCCGAAGCCCGCGCGAGCGTGGACGTGCGGGTCGCGACGATGGAGGAGGGACGGCGGGTCGAGGATGCGGTTCGCGCCCTGCGGTCGGTCGATCCGGATGTGTCGCTGCACGTGGAGGGTGGCGTCCGCGTCGCGCCCCTCGAGCGGACTCCGCGCAACCGCGTGCTCTGGTCGACGGCGCGGGCGCTCGGAGAGGAGATGGGCATGGAGCTCGAGGAGGCGACGGCTGGCGGGGGCTCCGACGGGAACACGACCAGCCTGTACACGGCGACGCTCGACGGTCTCGGATGCGTGGGCGACGGCGCCCACGCCGACCACGAGCACGTCGACATCGAACCCTCCCTCGAGCGGTGCGCGCTCCTGGCTCGACTCCTTCTCGCGCCCGCCAGCGGCGCGGAGTGAGTCCCTGCGGAGGAACGCCATGGCATCCGTCCACCTCGGCTCGGTCACCCGGATCGCCTCGCTGCATCCGTGGCCCTTTCCCTTCGATTCGCTCCCGCACGAGCAGTGGGAGTCGGGCGACTACGTCGTCGCTGAAGTGATCCCGCAGCGCGGCCTCGGTGGGGTGCTGGAGCTCACCTCCGGACGGCAGTGCACCCCGATGGCCGGCGACCTGATCGTCGGAGCACTCGCCCGCAGGAGCGCCACGCTCGAGGCGGTGGGCTCGTTCGAGGATGTGGGTCCAGATGGACGGATGCACGTCATGACCGGGGGCGGCTGCCTGGGCACCGTGACGTCGCGGTCCCTCTTCGCCGGTCCGATCATCCCCGTCCGGTATCGGGGGCACCTCCTCAGCGGTGCGGCCAAGGTGCGCATGCGCGACTTCGTCCCTGAGCCTCCGGACGTGGCCTTCGATCTTCCGATCGTCCTCGTCGCGGGGACGTCGATGTCGGCGGGAAAGACCCTCGCGGGGCGGGTGGTGGTCCGGCAGCTCAGGGCGCTCGGGCACACCGTGGCCGGCGCGAAGCTCACCGGGGCGGGCCGCTGGCGGGACACGATATCCTTCGGCGACGCGGGCGCGGCGCACCTCTTCGACTTCGTCGACGCGGGGCTGCCCACGACCGTGGTGCCGCCCGACGAGTATCGGGACGCGATCGGGGCGCTGCTTCCGCGGATCGCCGCGACGGACGCGACGGTTGTCGTCGTCGAGGCCGGCGCCTCCCCGCTGGAGCCCTACAACGGCGGCACCCTCACCCGGATGATCGACCGACACATTCGCTTCACCGTGCTGTCCGCTTCCGATCCCTACGCCGTCGTCGGTATCCGGAGCGCGTGGGGCCGCACGTTCGATGTCGTCACCGGACCGACGGCGAACACGACCGCGGGTGTCGCACTCGTCCACGAGCTCACGGGGCTGCCCGCGCTCGACCTCCTCGACCCAGCCACCCATTCGAGCCTGCGGCAGCGCCTCGAGCAGACCGTCGGCGCGAGGGGACGGGCATGACCGAAGCACGGGACGCGGCGTCGGGCTCGGGGATCACGATCCGACCCTTCGAGACAACCGAGGAGTACCGCGCCTGTGTCGAGCTGCAGGAGGAGACGTGGGGCCGAGGCTTCTCGGAGCGCGTATCTCCGGCGATCCTCAAGGTGGGCCGGATCCTGGGAGGGGTGTCGTCCGGCGCATACGATGCGGACGGACGACTGGTCGGATTCGTCTTCGGCCTCACGGGGCTGCGCGATGGAGAGGTCGTGCACTGGTCGGACATGCTCGCGGTGCGGCCGGAGGCGCGCGACTCCGGCCTGGGCCGACGGCTCAAGGCGTACCAGCGCGAGGAGGTGCTTGGCCGCGGAGTCGAGAAGATGCTCTGGACCTTCGATCCGCTCCGTTCACGCAACGCGCACCTCAACCTCACGCGTCTGGGAGCCGTCGTACGCGAGTACGTGCAGGACATGTACGGGGACACCGACTCTCCGCTGCACCGGGGCATCGGCACGGACCGGATGATCGCGCTCTGGCTGCTGTCGTCCGAGTGGGTCGAGCGCAGATTGGAGTCCCCCACGTCGCTGGACGACACCCCCACAGTTTCGAGTGCACCCTACGCGCTCAATTACGAGACGGGCGACCGATGGCCAGCTCCGGGCGCCCCGGACACGACGCTCGGGAACGACTCCGTCCGCGTGGTGATTCCTTCGGAAATCGGGTCGCTCATGCAGGACGACCCCGGCCTCGCCCGTGCGTGGCGTGACGCCACCCGCGTGATCTTCGCCTACTACCTGGCGCACGGCTACGAGGCCCGGGAGTTCGACAGAGGACGACCGGTCTCGACCTATCTACTCACGCGAATCGACTCCACGACGACATGAAGCACATCGCCATTCTCGGCGGCGGTCCGATCGGGCTGGAAGCCGCGCTCGCCTCCGTCGAAGCCGAACTCCCGTTCACACTCTACGAGGCGGCTCCGCAGGTGGCGGGTAACATACGATCTTGGGGTCACGTACGTCTCTTCACGCCCTGGTCCATGAACGTCTCGCCGCGTGCCCGCGCGGCGCTGCAGACCGCAGGCTACGACGTTCCGGACGGCGACGAGTGCCCGACCGGAGCGGAGCTCGTCGAGAAGGTGTTGGATCCCCTCGCGGCCCTCCCGGACATCGCGCCACGCGTCCGCCTCGGCGCTCGAGTGGTCGAGGTCGGCCGCGAAGGACTCCTCAAGAGCGACGAGATCGGGACGGGCGAGCGTGCGGCGCGACGCTTCCGGCTCTTGCTACGCGACACGGACGGTCGCGAATCCGTCGAGCATGCGGACGTCGTGCTGGACTGCACGGGCACGTACGATCGGCCGAACGCGCTGGGCGCGGGAGGCATCCGGGCTCCGGGCGAGCAGGCATCCGAGGCGCACATCGTCCGCCGCATCCCCGACCTCACCATGCCGAGCCTCGAGGGTGACGCGCCGGGCTGGAGTGGCACGCGCATCCTGCTCGTCGGGGCGGGCCACTCGGCCCAGACCGCGGCGCGCGATCTGGCCGAGCTGACGCGGCGGGTACCGGCCACCCGGGTGACGTGGGCGATCCGCTCCCCGGCCCCCTCGTTCGGGGCCGTGCCGGACGATCCGCTCCCCCGCCGGCACTCGCTCGTAGAGCGGGCTCGTTCACTCGCCTTCGGCTCCGACTCGCCGTTCGACGTCCGGCTGGGCCGCTCCGTCGATGCGCTCCGGGCGTCCGGGGACGGGATCGTCGTCACGCTGCGTGATGAGGAGGGAGATGCGGAGGAGGTCGTGGTGGACCGGGTCGTCTCGCTCACGGGCGCCGTCGGTGATGCACGGATGTATCGGC
>JANQME010000032.1 GCA_028280205.1 Longimicrobiales bacterium | reverse complement strand
AGGGGACGTCGAGCCGATCCACCAAGCTCGTGCACGGCGGGGTGCGCTACCTGAAGCAGGGCAATGTGCCGCTCGTCATGGAGGCGCTGCGCGAGCGGGGGCTCCTACGCCGCAACGCGCCCCACCTCGTCTCGGACCTCCCCTTCGTCGTACCCAACTACCGGTGGTGGGAGGCGCCCTTCTACGGCGTAGGCATGCGCGTCTACGACGTCCTGGCCGGCCGCTACGGCTTCGGGCACTCGAAGAACCTCTCCGTCGAGGAGACGGTCGAACGGCTGCCGACGATCGAAACGGAGGGGCTGCGCGGCGGCGTGGTGTACCACGACGGCCAGTTCGACGACGCCCGCCTGCTGGTCCACCTGGCCATGACCGCGGATGACGAGGGCGCCGCGCTCGTGAACTACTGCCCGGTGGTCACGATCGATAAGGACCCGGACGGTTTCGTGCAGGGCGTCGTCGTGCGGGACGCCGAGTCGGGTCAGGAGGTCGGCGTGCGCGCCCGGGTCGTCGTCAACGCGACGGGCGCCTTCACCGACGCCGTGCGCCGCCTGGACGACCCCTCCGCACGGCCCATCATCCGTCCGAGCCAGGGCGTCCATATCGTTCTCGATCGCGACTTCCTGCCCGGTACGAGCGCGATCATGGTTCCGGAGACGGACGACGGCCGCGTCCTCTTCGCGATCCCGTGGCACAACCGCGTGGTCGTCGGTACGACGGACACGCCCATCGACTCGGTCACGCTCGAGCCCCGGGCTTTCGACGAGGAGGTCGGCTTCCTGGTCGAGCACGCCGCCCGCTATCTCACCCGGGATCCCACCATGGCCGACGTGAAGAGCGTCTTCGTCGGGATCCGGCCCCTCGTGGCCGAAGCCGACGCCGACGAGACCGCCGAGATCTCGCGCGAGCACGCGGTGCGTGTGTCGGACTCCGGACTGCTCACGGTCGCCGGCGGGAAGTGGACGACGTACCGGAAGATGGCCCAGGACGTGGTCGACCTGGCCGAGACGCTGGGAGCGCTCGAGGCGCGGCCCTGCGTCACCGACGAGCTGCACGTCCACGGGTACCACGAGGATCCCGGGTCGCTGGGCCGGCTGCGCGTGTACGGAGCGGACGCCGCACGGATCGAGTCGATCGCCGAAGGGGCGGAGGGAGACACGGACGCCTCGGCGCCGGTGCACGAGGCCCTCGATCTGACCCGAGCCGAGGTACTGTGGGCGGTCCGCGAGGAGATGGCTCGCACCGTCGACGACGTCCTGGCGCGGCGCTCGCGTGCTCTGCTGCTCGACGCCCGCGGGGCCCGCGACGCCGGATCCGCCGGCGCCGCTCTTCTTCGTGGCGGGCTCGGCCGCGGTGCGGCGGGGGCAGGAGCCCAGGAACGAGCCTTTACCGAGATCGCGGACCTGTACGTGTGGGACGAGTAAGGATGAGCCCGACGAAGGGACGTTCCGGTAACCCGAGTGAGCGGGCGCGCACGGGGGACGTCCGGAGCTTCGGATCGAGAGGGAGGGCGCGGGATGAGCAGGACGGGAACGGGACGGATCGGGGTGCTGGCGATCGTGCTGACGCTTCTCGCCGGCGCCTGTGACGACGGGAGCACGACGCCCGACACCGACGCGGTCTTCGAGATCGAGGTGGCCGGCGAGACCTTCCAAGCCCGGGTCTTCGATCCCGCCACGATCGCCGACCTGGAGGCCCGGCGGGCGAGCGGAGTCGAAGGAGTCGTGGCCGGGGATCTGACCGCGAGCGACGGCGGCTTCAACGAACCGTGGAGCTGGCACTGGGATCCGGCCACCGTGGCGGTGGCGGACTTCGCGATCGAGGTGTGCGACGGGCGTCCGAGCTTCGTCGAAGCCGATCTCGACTACTGGATCGACACCGTCGGGGCGTACTGCCCGTGGGGTGCGCGGGTGGTGCGTCGGGTACGGTAGATACCCACGAGCTCGACCGGACCGCCGGGGTGCGTGGGCCGGGCCGGGGAAACTGCACGGCGGTTCTACCGTAAGGAGTAGAGTGTGAGAAGAGGAGCCGGGAGGGGTTGATGAGGTGGGGAACGGAGTTGCCGCTGGGTCGTTACGCGTGCGGCTGTCCGGTAGAGAGCAGCGTGGGACGCTCCGGTATCGTGCGGCCCGTCCCGTGCTGCATCCGGCACGGAGAGCCCCTGGGTCTCGGAACACGCGTCCTCCGCAGACTCCGGGCGCTCGCCCGTTGGAGTCCGGCGGCTTAGGTGCGGGCGTCGGGGCCACGATCCTCGCACGACGAACCGATCCCGCGGGTCGTCATGCCCTTGATCTGGAGGCAAGACGGCGATCCTTTGGCACACTCATGTGCCACCCCCAGGAGTCACGGATGCCGAACCTACAGGCCGTGTTGAGGAAGGAGATCCAGCGAGTCGCGCGCCGCGAGATCCGCGCCGAGCTGGAAAGCGTCCGAAAGGCCGTCTCGCAGTACCGTCACGACATCGCCGAGCTGAAGCGGGTCCGCACGGACCTCGAACGACGCGTTCAGTACCTCGAGTCCCGCGAAGCGACGCGGCTCAAGCGCGGACCGTCGAAGCGGAAGCCGCCCGAGGGGACGCGCTTCTCACGGACGCGGCTGCGCAACCGCCGCGAGAAGCTGGGACTCTCCCGCGAAGACTACGCCCGTCTGGCCGACGTGAGCGCGTCGACCATCTACAACTGGGAGGCGGGTGTGACGAAGCCGGGCGAGAAGCACCTGGCGACGCTGGTCTCGCTCCGGGATATGGGAAAGCGGGAGGCGAAGCGGCGACTGGATCTGCTGGCGGAGTAGCGCGGCACCCTCTGCCGCGCACCACGGCTATGCCCCGGTCATGCGTCTCCGCGAGTTGGAAGGCCGCGAGGCGCTGCGCACCGGTAAGGTCTACGCCACTCCGGCGCGGCTAAAGGACGACGTGCAGGGTCCTGGCGCTTGAATACGAGGGATTGAGAGATGCGCCTCCGGTGTACTGGGTGTTCCGCGTCTTTGCAACACCGACGATGGTGACCGCAGTAGCCGATCGGGTGGTGGACGTACGAATCTCGCCAGGACCATTGTCCTTCCAACTGAAGGAAGAACTCTGCGCTGAGGCCGTCGACTAGTCTGCTTGGAAAGGGAACCTGGCTGGTTACCTTGTGCGGGGTGATCGGTTTGTGGTCGGTTGGCTGCCGTACACCCTCCGATGAGGCGCCTGTCGTCGTTGGCGACACGACGGTCGTGTTCAGCCAGGAGCCGCTCATTCGGGACACGGTCACTCCTGTGCAGATCGCACGCTTCGGAAGCGTCTCCGGCTCACCCGAAGAGACTCTGGTCAACGTCGTTTCCTTTGCTCCGGGACACGACGGATCCCTCTTCGTGCACGATCGCGACAACGGGATCCGCCGATTCGGTCCCGACGGCGCATTCGCAGAGTGGATCGCAGAGCCAGGACAAGGGCCGGACGAGATCCTCCATGCGCTCGGCATGGACGTGGGTCGCGACGGCCGGCTCGGCGTCGTGGATCTCGGCAACGCCCGAGTCACGATCTTCGATCTGCACACCGGTTCCGTGACGTCGGCGCCACGTCCGAGCCTGCGCCCACGCTACGGCGACGGGAGCATCAGCTTCCATGACGATGGGTCGCTCTGGATCGGCGTCCACCCGCGAGCGTCAAATGGTGAGGACGTCCCACATCCGCGCCTGGCGTTCCTGCGTCTCGACTCGGCCGCGACCGTACTGGACTCGGTGAGCACACCTGCGGGGGCGCGATACGACTGTGCTGCCCTGTCGGAGGCAAGATTCCGGGCTGGCTTCTGGGAAGACACGAGAGAGCCCTTCATCGCCAAGGCGACCTGGGCGCACGGTCCCGACGGCTCGTTCGCGATCGGCTGTCCGAGTCGGTACCGTCTGGACATCTACGGCGGGCAAGGTGAGGTCGTTCGAATCGAACGGCCCTGGGAACCGATCCGGGTCGGCGATGAGGAGCGAACGTGGATGAGCGGTCAGGCCGCCGTACCCGCGATTCCACGTGAGCGACCCGTCTACTCCCGTATCATGCTACCCGGAGACGGACGGATCTGGGTGTGGCCCAACCGACCGGGGGTTCGGGTAGAACTTCCTCCGGCCGTGGCGGAGCGGGCCGGACAGACTCACGGGTGGTCATTCTCGTGGACAGGAACCTTCGACGTGTTCCTTGCCGACGGTCGCTGGCTGGCATCCGTGCGTCTTCCGGCCGAGGCGCGGTTCAACGGCTTCCCCACCGAGCCGTCTGTCGTCATACGCGGAGATACGATCTGGGCCGTCACTCATGATTCGCACGATGTTCAAACGATCGCAGCCTATCACGTTCCGGGCTTGGCCTGGCCTCCCGCCTAACGCCCACGATCTCCGGTGCACCGGAGGCGGAACGTCCCGAAAGCTCGTCCGCCGCGCGCTCGAGTCGTACACGCCGGGCGAGCAGCCCTGCCATCTGGCTGTCGAGCTCCGTGATGCGCGCCCGGATGTCGCGGAGTCCGGTTCGCCGCCCGTCGGCCGGCCCGGGCTCCAGCCCGGAGACCGGCGCGTCCGGGTGATCGAACGGGTCGACGCGCTTTCGCTGGCGGCTCCCGCCTCCTCGGCCAGGACAAG
>JANQME010000465.1 GCA_028280205.1 Longimicrobiales bacterium | reverse complement strand
TGAACGGCGTCACGTCCCGCGTGCCCGTGCCCGAATTGCAGTTGTCCAGCACGACGATGACGTTGTCGGTCGGCAGCATTCCCAGCCATGCGTTGAACTCGTCGTCGCTGATGTCGTAGCGCGTATCGGTCGGAACCACGTCGGCGGGCGCCAGCGTCTCGTCGAGGCCGTCCTCCTCGTCGCCGTCCTCGTCCCACATCTGCGATCCGTGGCCCGAGTAGTAGATGACGACGTTGTCCCCCGGGCGGGCGCTCTCCGCGAGCCAGCCGGTGATCCCCTCTCGGATCGCGGCCTTGGTCGCGTCGTGGTTGAGCAAGATCCGCACGTTCTCCTCGGGGAAGCCCTGCCGTTGGACGAGAACGTCGCGCATGCGGCGGGCGTCGTGCTCCGGCCCGGCCAGGTCGCCGCCCTCGCCCTCGCCGAGGTGGATGTAGTCGCTCACCCCCACGAGGAACGCCCAGTGCGTGGGCGCGAGCCGCTCCTGCGGCCCGAAGGCCAGCAACGGAAGAAGCGTCGCCGCGACGCCTGCGCCGATCAGCCGTCGAGTGGAACGCTTCACGAGCCACCCTCCATTCGATGGTAGACACCTTCCTTCGCCGCGCCCACGACCGGGCCGCCCCCGTTCCGGTTCGCGATCTCGGCCATGCGCTCGACGATGGCGTCGAGCTCGTCGTCGGGCCGAACCGGATCGTGGTGGAAGAAGAGCAGCTCCTTCACTCCGGCTTCCCGTGCAAGCCGTACCGACTGCTCGAACGTCGAATGTCCCCAGCCCTTCCTGCCGGGGTACTCCTCCTCCGTATACATCGAGTCGTGGATCAGAAGGTCCGCGTCGCCGACGAACTCCACGATGCGCTGCTCGAACCCGGGCTCGAGCTCGTCGTAGATCTCTCCGTCTAGCTCGTTGTCCGGGATGAAGCAGATCACGGTGTCGCGCACCGTAATCCGGTAGCCGGTCACGAAGGAGGGGTGACGGACACGCATCACCTCCAGGGTGAAGTCACCGGCCTCGTACGTGCCCTCGTTCAGGTGCTCGAACTCCATGCGCGCCGCCACCACGCTGAAGGGAACCGGGAAGTAGATCGGGCCCATCTGCCCCGCGAAGAGGTTCTGGACGTCGATGTCCTTCTGCTTCGGTCCCACGACGTGGATCACGTCGTCCGGATCGTACAGCGGACGGAAGAAAGGGAAGCCCTGGATGTGGTCCCAGTGGAAGTGCGTCAGGAAGATGTGGATCGAGTTGGGGCCCTTCTCGTAGACGTCGTCGCCGAGTGCGCGGATCCCCGAGCCGGCATCGAAGATGAGGCGGGTGTCGCCGTCGCAGACTTCGACGCAGGTCGTGTTGCCGCCGTATCGGACGGTGTCGTTGCCCGGGCTGGGGATCGATCCGCGCGTGCCCCAGCACCGGAGGTACGTTCGGCCGGGTGCGTGGGCGTCCGGGCGGCCGGTCCGTGAGGGCTCGGGGTCGGGTGCCAACGCGGGAAAGCTCCGGGGGCAATGGGAAGTCGCGGCGCACGCGCACCATCGCTCAATGTACGGGCGGCTTCGGCCGGGGTGCGAGGCTTTTCGGCAATCGGTAGCTTCCGATTCGCTGCGAGTGGATCGTTCAGGAGAGCTCCCCACGCATGGATCAGACTGCCGGCGCGTCGGCCGCGGACGCGTCCGTGACGCTCACGCGAGAGCAGATCAGCGTGAAGCTCCGCGAGGTCGCCCTCTTCCAGGGTCTCGGGCAGCACGATCTTTCGGAGATCCTGCGCATTTCCGAGCCCGTCCGGGTCGATGGTGGCGAGTACGTCTTCGAGGAGGGTGAGCGCGGGGACCACTTCTACGTGATCGTCCGGGGTGCGATCGAGCTCCGGAAGGCGACGGGAGAGGGCTTCCGCAAGCTCGCGGTTCTCAGGAGCGGTCAGGCGTTCGGCGAGATGGCGCTCCTCAACCAGACGCCCCGCTCCGCTTCCGCCCTCGCGATCGAGGATACCTACCTCCTCTCCGTCTCGCGCGCGGCATTCAGCCGCATGCTCGGGGGCGATACGCTCTCCGTGCGCCTCCTCAAGAACCTCTCGACGGCGCTGTGGGCGACCTCGGTCCGGCTCGCGACCCAGCAGACGCGTCGATCGACCGACAACGACACCGGGCACGAGACGCTGGCCGAGCTCAATCGGCTCCTGCGTGCGCGCATCCTCCCGCGCGTGACTCCGCGTGTGAGCGGATACGACATCGCGGCGTCGACGCTGGCTCCCCGGCAGGGCTCCTCGGGATGCACCGCGTGGGACTGGTTCGTGCTCACGGACGGACGGCCCGCGTTCGTCGTGACGAGGGCGGCGCGCGACGACATCTTCGCAGCCCAGCGACTGGGCGCGGTGCGCATGCTGTTGCGCTCGGCGGCCGCGGAGCCTCACGTCTCCATGGGTGCGCTCCTCTCGAAGGTGAATCGCGGACTGCGTGCGGGCTGGATCGAGGGGCTGTCCGGGCCGGTTCTCGTCGGCTTGGTAGCCCTCGCGGACGGCGCCGCCGAGTGGACTGCGGCGGGGTCGGTGACCGGAGTGGTCGTGCGGGCGCACGGGGCGGCGGAAGCGCTCGCCGGACATGCGCCGCCGCTGGGCGACGACGCGGACTGGAGCTACGAGTCGCGCAACCTGACCCTGGGCAACCGGGACCGGATCGTCATGGTGACGGACGCTCTGAGAGACGCCGGGTCGGCCGTGGCGGGGATGCTCGCCGATACCGGTCACGTGAAGGCACGCGACGCGCTGTCCCACGTGCTGGCGGGACTCGACCCGGCTGCCGGCGCCGGCGCGGAAGCATCCGACGTGAGCGCCGCCGTCGTCGCGCGGGTGGTCCCGGTGGGTCCCGATCCCTTGTAGCCGGACGTCGCGGGTGGACCGTCCTGCGCGCCGAGGGTACCCGCAGGAGCACACGAGCACCGGGATCGAGACCCCGACGTCTCGGTCGGAACTCAGCACCGATTCAGGAATGGAGACATGGCGGCAACGGAGAAGGACATCAAGAAGGCGCTGCGCGAGGTGAAGGACCCCGAGCTGGGGCTCGACCTCGTAGTGCTCGGGCTCATCTACGACATCGAGATCGACGGGGGTAAAGTCGACGCAACGATCTCGCTCACCTCGCCGATGTGCCCGGTGGCCGGGCAGATCGTCGAGGACGTGAAGACCGCGATCGAGGGCGTGGACGGCGTGGACAGCGCCGAGGTGGAGCTCACCTTCGATCCACCGTGGACGCCCGAGCGCATCAGCCCGCTCGTGCGCTCTTCGCTCGGGCTCTGATCCGGGCTACATTCATTACACTCTTTCGTCTGTCGTGACGGAAGTGTCATACGAGAGGAAGCCATGAGTCCCTTCACCGAAGACGAGCTCAAGCAGAAGGTCCGGGACGGCTACATGGTCGAGGGCCCCGAGGACATGACCGAGGGGTACCGGAAGGCGCTGCGCGTCCAGCTCACCGTCCAGGCCGACACCGAGCTCATGAGCGCGCCGTCGTATTGGATGGCTGCCCGGTACGCTCCGTCGACCAACACGCAGGTCAGCGCGCACGCGATCATCCAGGACGAGCTCGCGCACGCGAACATCGCGTACCGGCTGCTCGAGGACATCGGCGAATCGAAGGAGCATCTCGTCTACGGGCGCCAGCCACACGAGTTCAAGCACCCGTACGGCTTCGACCAGCCGCTCGACAACTGGGCCGAGCTGGTGGTGGCGAACGGCTTCTTCGACCGGGCGGGCATCACGCTTCTCGGCGACGTCTACGCCAACACCTCGTACGCGCCGCTCAAGCGCGCGCTCGTGAAGGTGGACATGGAGGAGACGTTCCACCTCCGCCACGGTGAGGTCTGGATGCGACGGCTCGCCGCCGCCGGCGGAGAGGCGAAGGAGATGGTGCAGCGCGCGGTCGACTGGATGTTCCCGATGACGATCGAGTGGTTCGGGCTCCCCGACGATCGCAAGCGCCACTCGGGTCAGCTCGACTACCGGCTCAAGGGCCTCACGAACGACCAGCTTCGCCAGCGGTGGTTGTCGTCGGCCGTGCCGCTCTGCGACGAGCTCGGCCTCGAGGCTCCGGCGCACTTCGACGAGGAGACGGGCGAGTACGTCCTCGAGTATCCCTTCCCCTGCCACTACGACGAGAAGGAGAAGCGGTGGGACTTCGAGGGCGGCGAGATCACGTGGGATCAGGTCTTCGAGCGGTGGAAGCGCCGCGGCCCGATGAACGAGATCTACGTGGAGTCCGTGCAGCGCTCGCGGGGCGACGTCTCGCGCTGGCTGAACGGACGCGCGGCTGCCTGACGTGACCGTCCTCCCGCTCCCCGTGGTGCCCGGCCTCGACGCGGGCCTGCACCCTGCGCTCGCGAGTCACAAGAGCGGTGGTCGGGACCTCTGGTCGCCCCCGCTCCCGGAGGCGCCGGACGATCCCGTCGCGGCGACGTGGGACGCGCTCGGCGAGGTGCTCGATCCGGAGATCCCGATCAGCCTCCCCGAGCTCGGCCTGATCTACGGGGTGGAGCACGTTAGGGGGCGGGTACACGTGCGTCTCACCTTCACCGCCACCGCCTGCCCGTGCATGGAGTTCATCCGCGAGGACGTCACGGACCGCCTCGAGCGGGAGTCGTGGATCCGCGCCGTCGAGATCGAAGAGGTGTGGAGCCCCCCGTGGACGGCCGAGCGAATCACACCGGAAGGCAGGGCGAAGCTCCGCGCGCTCGGCGTGAGCGCGTGACGGAGGAGGTGGGTGTGACCCACGCCCGGCACCAGGCCCCGAGGACATCGAGATGAAAGAGACGATCTACGAGGTATTCGCTCGCAACAACCGCGGCGACCCTCTCGCGCACATCGGGTACGTCGACGCCTTCGACGACGAGACAGCGAAGATCCACGCGCTGACCACGTACGACGAGCAGAGTTGGTTCGAGATGTGTGTGGTACCACGCGCCGCGATCATCCCGGTCGACGACGGGGAGGGCCTGTTCGCTCAGCTCAGACGCGCGTCGGTCGCGCGGGAGGCGGCCCGATGACGCTCGACCCGAAGAACCTCGGACCCGAAGACCGCACCGCGCTCATCCGACTCGTCCTCACGCTCGCCGACTCCAAGCGGCTCATGGGCATCCGCTACTCGGACTGGCTCCTCGGCGCGCCGTCCGTGGAGACCGGCATCGCCACCTCGTCCATGGCGCAGGACGAGTGGGGCCACGCCCGACTCCTCTACGCGATGCTCAAGGAGCTGGACGTCGATCCCGAGCCGATCGAGCACGACCGGCAGGCGTCGGAGTACGCGTCCGTCGCGGCGCTCGACGAGGAAGCACCCGACTGGGCCGCCCTCGTCGCCATGATGGCGCTGGCCGACGCGGCGATCGCCACGGTGCTGGGTTCGTTCGCCGAGGGCGCCTTCGAGACCGCGCGCTCCCGTGTGCCGAAGATGCTCGCCGAGGAACGCTTCCACGCCAGCCTGGCGGCCGCCTGGTTCCGACGGCTCGCCGCCTCGGAAGGGGAGGCCCGTCCGCTCCTGGAGCGTGCCGTCGAGCGGATGCTTCCCGGCCTGCTCGCGTGGGCGGGTGCGGACGACGAGTCCGCCCGCCGCCTCGTGGATGCGGGCGTGATCGCATCCGCGGACGAGAGGCTCACGGTGTTCCGTGACGGCGTCCGCGATCTCCTCGCGGAGATCGACGTGGACGTCGACGCGGTGGAGCCGGACGCCGACTGGGACGTCGAGCGTGGCCGGACCGGGGGGCAGCCCGCCGAAGAGGCGGTGGCCCGAGCCCGGGGCGATCTGAACCGCGCCCTCTTCGTCGAGTAGACCCGTGGCGGATCGGCGACCGCCGTTCCGCGGCGCGGTGGGGTCCGCAGCCCGTGGGTCGTCCTACGACGCGAACGATCGTCGGGACGAGGCTCCGGCCGAGCTGCCGGAGGCGCCTTCGTGTCCGTTCTGCGACGGCACGGAGACCGAGATCATGAACGCGTTCGGATCGCACGCCTCCGTGAGCACCTACTGGTGCCGGGCGTGCCGGAGCCCCTTCGAGCTCATGAAGTGGAGGGGAATCTGAGGCGCTACGCCTCGACGAGCTCCACGTCTTCCAAGAAGTCGCGCAGCGGGTTCGCCACCGCGACCGCCCGCTCGCGGATCGCCTGCGTGGTCGATTCGCGCACGACGCCGCCGAGGAGGTGGCGCGACACGGCCTCGCCGAGCTTGTCGTCGGACTCCGATGCCGCTTGGTTGTACTCCGCGTAGCGGGTGCTCACGCGCTGCTCGAAGATCGGGAGCTGGGTCTCCGGCGTCCCGTTCTCGACCATGTCCTCGAATACTGCGCTGTGCAGCGCGTCCAGCCCGCGGCGGATCCGCTGGTCCGGAGCGCGCCCGAGGAAGGCGAGCTGAGCGCCACGCGTGTGCGCCCACATGAAGAAGATGAGCGCTTCCTCGGCTGTGCGATGATCGGTACCATCGTCGTCATCGAGGGTATCCACGCCGGGCACCGAAGCGTCGACGTCTTCCTTAGCGACGAAGTCGGAAAAGCTCTCCCAGACAAGCCGGGCGAGGCTGTCACCGAGCTCGTACGGGGTCATCGTCTGGGGTGCGCGAAACTCGCGCACGTCGTCTGACAGCGTGCTTGGCACCGTAAACCTCACAACATTTGTTTTTCGGGTATCCACAATTCGAAGCGTGAAGCTCGTTATGTCAAGAACAAAAGTCCCTCGTCGCCCAGGAGGGTTCCGCTCCGCGACGCTCGCCCTCGCCGTGGCGTCGATGGCGGCGTGCGCCGCGTCGGCACCGCAGATCCCCGCGCCCCGCCCGATCATCATCCACTCCGGCGCCCGCATCCTGGCCGACCACGAGGAGATGAAGGAGGTGAACGCGTGGGTCACGAGTGAGCAGGAGAACATCACGAACGACCCGTCCTTCTGGGTCGTCAGCCAGGCGGTGCTCGACGAGTCCTTCCCCTGGGAGGGGATGCGCATCAGCAGCGACACCGTGACGATACGGGTGCCGCTGGGCGCCACGGACGGACAGCTCGTGTACCAGATCTACGGGCACCTGCACCTGATGGCGACGATGGGTCGCCAGGAGGAGTGGCTCCCCG
>JANQME010000462.1 GCA_028280205.1 Longimicrobiales bacterium | reverse complement strand
CCGAAAAGTAGGAGATTGCGAAGATGAGACACGTCCCGCGCATCGGCCTCATGCTCGTCGCCCTCGCCGCGGCGCCGTCCGTCCACGCGTCCGTGAGCGCCCAGGAACCTGCAGCGCTCATGATCCGCGTCCAGGGCGACGTGGACGTGCGTCACGGCTCCGCCGATCTCGTGCGCGCCTCGGTCGGTGAGCGGCTGGCGGTCGGCGACGGGATCCTTCCGAGTGACGGATCGCGCGCCATCCTGCTCACCCGAACGGGAGCCCAGATGGTGGTCACCGAGACGACCACGCTGGAGGAGCCTCGAGGGGTCGGCAACCCGGACATCTTCGCCCGCGCGATGACCGCGCTCGCTTCGGCCGACGAGGACGTCACGATGGGCGGACGGCAGGGGATGATCCGGCCGCTCGGCTGCGGCGTCGCTCCCGTCGCGCCGCGCAACGGGATCCTCGTCGCCGACGGCCGCCCGGTCTTCGAGTGGACCGACGAGGCCGGCGACCGCCCGTACGACCTGATGCTCAGGGAGATCGGCGGCAGCGAGCGGCCCAGGCTCTACGAGGTCGGGGAGCGGACGACCTTCTCGCTCCCCGAGGGCGAGGAGCTCCGGCCCGGGGCCCGCTATGCGTGGACGGTCTTCGCGGGGGGCCGGGAGGTGGGGCGCGCCTGCACGCCCCAGCCGGAGTTCCGGGTGATGGGTCGGGTGGAGCAGGTCGAGCTCCAGGACTACCTGGACGACATCTCGGCGTTCGGGCTCGACCCGATGACCGACGGGCTCTTTCTCACCGCGGTCGCCTACCGAGATGTCGGCCTCCTCTACGACGCCCACGACGCGCTCGTCACCGTGCGGGACCGGTCGGAGCTGAGCCCGGACCTCTACCGGCTGCTCGGCGAGATCCTCGCGGAGCTCGGGCAGGAGCAGGCGGCCCGTGAGGCGTACGACCGGGCCAACCGGCTCACGGGCGGATGAGCGACGGCCCCGGAGCCGCTCCCTCGGTCGACGCGACCGACGCGGAGGCGCTCCAGAGCGAGCTCGCTCGCTCCCGCCAGGCCCTGCGCGAGCTCAGCAAGGTCGGGATGGCGCTCATGGGCGAGCGCGACCCGATGTCGCTCTTCGACCTCATCCTCACGCAGGCCCGGGAGCTCACGGCATCGGACGCGGGCAGCCTCTACCTGGTCGAGAAGAGCGAGAACGGAGAGCGGCTCCTGCACTTCATTGCGTCACACGTCGGGTCCCTCCCCGACCTGCCGTCGCTCACGTTCCGACTTCCGCTCGATCCGACGTCGATCGCCGGCTACGTCGCGACGAGTGCGGCGCCACTCGTGCTCGACGATGTCTACCACCTGCCCGACGCCGTCCCGTACGCCTTCAACCGCGCGGCCTTCGACGAGAAGCACGGGTATCGGGCGAAGTCGATGCTCACCGTGCCGATGATCGACCACCGCGACACGGTCGTCGGAGTCCTCCAGCTCATCAATCGCAAGCGGGACCGGCACGCCGTCGTCCGGACCGAGGCCGACGCAGAGCGCTGGGTGCTGCCGTACACGGACCGGGAGGTGGACATCGTCGGGTCACTGGCGGGCCAGGCGGCCGTGGCGATCGAGAACGGTCGCCTCTACCAGGACATCGAGAACCTCTTCGCCGGCTTCATCAAGGCGGCGGTAACCGCGATCGACCGACGGGATCCGACCACGTCCGGTCACTCCGTGCGTGTCACCGAGCTGACCTGCGACATGGCGCAGCTCGTGAACGACCGGACCGAGGGGCCGTTCGCGGACATCTTCTTCTCGGACACGGAGATGAAGCAGCTCCGCTATGCCGGACTCCTGCACGACTTCGGCAAGGTGGCGGTACGCGAGGAAGTGCTCATCAAGCAGAACAAGCTCTCGCCCGTGCTCGAGGCCCAGGTGCGTGGACGCTTCGCGCAGATCCGGGTGCTCGAACGCATGCGAGCCGTCGAAGCGCGCGCCCTGGCGATCGGGGAGCACGGACCCGACCGGGCGGCACCCGAGCTCGAGCGGATCGAGGTGGAGCTGCAGGAGCGACTGGCCCGCATCGAGACGTACTGGCAAGCCGTGCAGGAGGCGAACATCCCGCGCGTACTCGACGAGGACGCGGCCGAGATCCTGAGGGAGATCGCCGCATGCACCTTCGCGGGACTCGACGGGGAGGAGCACCCCTACCTGACACCCCTCGAGCTGCACTACTTGGAGATCAAACGGGGATCGCTCGACCAGGACGAGCGGCTTCAGATCCAGTCGCACGTCGTCCATTCGTACGACTTCCTCGTCAACATCCCCTGGACGGAAGAGCTGTCGCGCGTGGCGGAAATCGTGCGCGGACACCACGAGAAGCTCGACGGCTCGGGCTATCCGGACGGCGTCACCGGCGAGCAACTTCCGCTCGAGACGAGGATCATGACCGTCTGCGACGTCTTCGACGCGCTGACGGCGTCGGACCGACCGTACAAGAAGGCGATGCCGGTGGAAAAGGCGCTCGAGATCCTGCAGTGGGAGGCCGACGACGGGATGCTCGACCCGGATGTCGTGGCGCTCTTCCGCGACAGCGCGGTCTACCGGAAGGTGCTCGAAGCCGACTGGCGCGAGTTCTAGAGAAGCTCTGCCCAGGAAGGGAGCCCCGCGTTGCGGATGCGTAGCGTCCACCTCTGGTGGAGCAGTGGCAAGGACAGCGCGTGGGCCCTCCACACGCTCCGGGAGGCGGACGGGTTCGACGTCACCGGGCTGGTGACGACGGTCACGCCGCGCTTCGGACGCGTCGCGATCCACGGGACCCGCCTCGAGGATCTCGAT
>JANQME010000434.1 GCA_028280205.1 Longimicrobiales bacterium | reverse complement strand
CGTGTCCTCGATGTCCTCGAACTCCTCGCCGCTGGGGAGTCGAGGGATCAAATCCTTTCGGACTACCCATACCTGGAGGCCGAGGACATCACGGCCAGTTTCCTGTATGCGGCCCGCCAGCTGGATCATCCGATTCTGGCTGCGTAGGTCGACCCTTTGCGGGCCACACCCCCACGTGAACACGGGTCCCCCGACGAGTCCAGGGGCGGTCCTTGGGAGAGGAGCGGCTGCTGAAGACGAATCTCGTACGTGCCGCCGCGGCCGCAGTCATTCTGCTCGGCCCCTTGCCAGTCACCGCCCAAGAGGAGAGCGCGGGCCCCTCTTCCCAGGTGTACGTAGGGGGCTCGGTGGGACTCTGGGGCTCTGGCCGAGAGTCGCTGCCCCTCGAGCTGTTCACCATCGGGTTTCGTGCGTCGAAGGCGAGGACGGGGGCGCTTGGGACGGACTTCGCAGTAGGCACGATCCCCCGATTGATTCCAGAGGGTGGGCTACCGCTCGGTTCACGTCTTGGCCTGACGCTCCCAATCGGATCCTCCGATGTGCTCTGGTGGCCCTCGGCGGGTGTCGGAGCTGCCGTGGCGTTCGGGGGAGGCGATGCATGGGGACGTGCGACGGGCTACGTCGGCATGGGTCTGACGGCGTTTCGCCCGGATGAGCCCTCGGGGCTCAGGATCGACTTCACCCTGCATCGACTCAACGGGGCAGCATACTGGCTCGTGGAGTTTGGCGTCGTGCGCCGGCGATAGAAATCGCCAGCGGTTCGG
The DNA here is from genome assembly GCA_028280205.1 of Longimicrobiales bacterium. GTDB lineage: Bacteria > Gemmatimonadota > Gemmatimonadetes > Longimicrobiales > Gaopeijiaceae > UBA2589. Next base: position 4,196 of record JANQME010000434.1, on the reverse strand, counting down.
GAGCTCGGCAGGAGCGGCTCTCATCCGGTCACGGCAGCGACCAGCATCGGGAGGCGCGACCCTTTCGGCGAGCCGTGATACTATTTACTTAGTAGATAGTAGCGGGCTCGAACTGGGCGTAGAGGAGCCGTCCGCTCCCCGCCTCGCCCGCACGCTCAGACCCGGAGACCGTAGGTGACCGAGCCCATCGACCTGACGCCCCGCGAACTCGACGTGATCGCCGTGCTCTGGCGTCGCGAATCCGCCTCCGTGGCCGACGTACGCGCCGCTCTCGACGACGACCTCGCGTACACGACCGTGCTCACGGTCCTTCAGGGCCTGGAACGGAAGGGGCATGTGACCCACCAGCGGGAAGGGCGCCGCTACCTCTACCGGGCCGTTACATCGTCGCGCGATGCGGGGGCCCCACTGCTCGACCGGTTGCTGGACAGCTTGTACCGACGCTCCCCGGTGCGTCTCGTTGCGCATCTCGTCGAGCGGGTCAGCGAGGAGGAGCTGAAGGAGATCCGGGGGCTGATCGACGAGCGACTCGAGCAGGACCGCGACCGGGCCGAGGAGGAGTCATGACGTTGGGCATGATCGCCTGGGCCCTGGCCGCCAGCACCCTCGTCCTCGCGACGGCCTGGGGGCTCGCGCGGCTGGCACGAGCACGACGCCGGCAGGAGCGATGGATCTGGACCCTCGCGCTCGCGCTCGCCTCCGGTGCGAGCTGGGTACCGACCGTCCCGCAGGCGCCGACGCGCGACGCGGAGATGGCCGAACTCCCAGTCGTGGAGGTCGCGGCCACCGAAGCGGTGGGGGCGTCGGCGGCTACGGAGTCCGGCGCGGTGGACCGTCTCGTCCACGAGGTCGAAGCCGCAGCCGCCATGGAGGTGCCCGGCTTCGGGATCGCCTGGGCGGTTGGGGCCCTGCTCCTGCTCACGACTCTCGCGGGCGTCGAGCTTGCGGACCACCGACGCCGGCGCCGCCTGACTGCCGTCCGGATATGGGGCTACCCCGCGCGCCTCGACGAGCGGGACGGCCCTGCGGTGTCGGGGGTAATTGCGCCGACCCTGGTGGTGGATCGGCGCGCGCTCGAACTCGGCGGAGCCCGGAGGCGGACGCTCGTGACGCACGAGCTCGAGCATCTGCGGGCGGGGGACGTACGACTCGTGGCGACCGCCTACCTGATGGCGATTCTCGCCCCCTGGAATCCACTGTGCTGGCAGCTCGCGCGCCGGGTCTCGGTGGCCACCGAAGCCGACTGCGATCGCCGCACACTCCGTCGCCGCCCCACCTCCTCACGGGACTACGTCGAGCTCCTGCTCGAGGTGGCGTCGTGGCGGACGTCGTCCTATCCGTCGCTCCGGCTCTCGATGAGCGGGGACGCCCGACGGTTGATGCGTCGGCTCGACCTCATCCTCCCGCGGCGTCGCCGGCCCGCGGTGGTCTCTTCGCTGCTGCTCCTCACCGGCCTCGCCGTCGTCGCTCCGGCGCTCGCGGATCCGCCGCGGGTCACCGCCGAGGCCCAAGAGCCCGTGCTCCCGCCGCCCTCCGAACCCGCAGCCGTCCAGTTGCCCGCGGCGCCCAGCGCGAACGACCGGGAGATCGATGGCCGCGGGGCCTACACCGTCCTCGCCGGCGGCGACGGGGCGCCGATCCGCATCGAAACGGAGGTCACGACCAGCCCGGCGTTCGAGGCCGTGGCTCGGGCATGGCTGGACCGCGGCGTGTTTCCGGCGGGGAGCGAAGGCACACACGTGTGGGTGGCTGCGACCCGAGGGCACTGGAGCGCCGTACCGGTGTCGCCCGAACTCTACGCGAGCCGGTCCCTCGGAACCGACTCGGGGCGCCTCCGGTCTCTCCTCGAGACCTGGGCGCGTCTAACGACCGAACCGCCCATCGGCTTGCCGACCACGGCATCGGTCCGCCCCGACGCGTCCGTCGCCGACACCGCGGGGCCGCGCGAATGAGGGACCGGATACTGACGGACTGCACGAGAGGGCTGCCCCGCCTGTGGATCGCGGTGCTCGCTACAGGGCTCGGGCTGGGCGCAGCCGTCGAAGTCGCCGCCCAGCAACCGCTCGGTGAGCCCGTCGTAGCGATCGGCTCGATCGACGGCGCGCCGTGGGAGCTTCTCGACAACGTGCGGGGGATTGTCGCAACCGGGGAGGGGATCGTCGTGGCCGACGGGGGGAGTCGCGAGCTGCGTGCCCACCCGGCGGCGGGAGGTCCGCCGATCTGGACGTTCGGGCGGGAAGGGGAGGGCCCGGGGGAGTTCCGGTGGATCGAGTGGGTCGTCGGGTACCGTGCGGACTCTCTCGCGGTCTGGGACCCGCTGTTGCGGAGGGTCACGATCGTGGGCCCGGAGGGGACGCTCGGGCGCACCTTCACGCTGGAGGACGGGGACGACGCGGGCGTCGGGGACACGGTCGTGCCGGCCACGCAACGCTTGCACCTCGCGACGGCCGCAACGGACGGCCGATTCGTGGCGCGGGTGGGGGAGCTCTCCGTGGCGCCAGGCGACATGACGGCCGTGCGCCGCACGCGACTCGACTACGTGGTCCTCGACGCGGAGGGCTCCGTCGAGCGCCGACTGGTGACCCTCCCCGACGACGAGCAGTTCGTGTGGGCCGAGAGCGGAAGCCGCGCGCTCCAGCCCCGAGCGTTCGGTCGCACGACGTATGTCGCGACGCGGGGCGCGGATCTCGTCTTCGCGACCAACGACGCGTTCCGGATCTCGACAATCCCGCTGGATGGCGGAACGGCGACGACGCGGGACGACGCTCGCCCTGCCCTGGCGGTCGCGGCGGTCGATCGGCGACGATGGGCGGCAGAAAACGCCCCGTCGCCGGAGCTGCCGGCCTTCGTGGTCGACAGCCGCCGCAAGATGATCGAGGCGATGGACTTCCCCGAGACGTTCCCGCCGCACGGGGGTCTCGTCGTGGCCAGCGACGGCTCGATCTGGCTCGCGGTGTATCCCCATCGCCCCGAGGCGGACCGAGAGTGGGCCCGATTCGTTCCGGACGGCTCGATCGACCGGGTGGTCTTCCCCCCCGGCTTCCGGCTCGAGGCGGTGCAGGGCGACACGGCGTGGGGCGTGGGGGTTGGCGCGTTCGATGTGGAGCAGGTGGTGGCGTACCGCCTGCCGCACTGAAGACCGGCGACGCGCAGAAGACGCAAGGACCCCACCCGATACCTCCGCCCCAGGCCTCTCCGGCGCTACCTGAGAATCGGGGTTGGCGTACGGGGCGGCCCGAAGAGGACGGACCCGAAGCGGGGGCACGCGCCCTCGGCCGGACCGTACGGGCCGAGCATCGCCGCCGACCGCCAGATCGTCGTGGTGGGGCTGGGCCCACCCATGCGAACCTCTCCAAGACGGACGTAGCCGGGATCAATGCCGAGGCTGTTCTCCTGCACGAAGAGAGGACGGTCCAGATGGTCGGAGGGGAAGAAGGGATCGGGCAGCTGCCGTGACCAGAGGGTACCCAGATCGAACTCGAGGGGGCTGTTCAGACAGATGCGGTTCTGGTAGTGAGCTGCCTCCACGAAGGCGTGCTCACGGAAGCCCAACTCCCAGCCAGGGGTCGGGCCGACCTCGTAGACCGCGGCGGTCACCCGGTCGCTGGCGTCCAGAGCGCCCTGAAGCGGCGCGTCGGTGTTCAGCGCAGGCTCACCGCTGTCGGACAGGTCCGGATCCGTCCCTGTGACGGCTTGGACAGCTTCCCCGACGGCGTGCTTCGTCAGGGTCGTGCACGAAACCATGCTGGAGACGGCGGCCAGCGAGACACCCAGCACGACGAGGTGACGGGAGGGGTTCATCGAGCCTCCAAGTGGGTGGGACCTTTACCAAGGTAGGGTCTTCACGATGCGCAGCCAATGCGTACTCGCTGTAGGCAGGTAACTCCGCGACATCCGACGTCGCCCGCCGAGGTGATGAAGTCCGACTAGCGACACCGTCGGAGCCGGCAGCGGGCCGGCAATGCGGAAGTGATCGGTACGCGGATGGGGCGAGCGCCATCCCGGACCCGCGCGAGCGAGCGGGGGGGGCGATCAAACGCAGGTCCGGCGTGTACCAGAAGGTGTTGTCGCACACGAACCTGGAGAGAACCGAATGAAGCGAATTTGGTCGGTAGTGGCAGTCGCCCTTCTGGTCGGCTGCAGCAGCCCGGTCTCCACCCTGCCCGAGGACCTCGCCGGGAGTTGGGCCGAGTCCG
>JANQME010000367.1 GCA_028280205.1 Longimicrobiales bacterium | reverse complement strand
CCCGCAGGTTACGCCGATGGGCGGGTTATGCTAGCGGGAGGGGTTGCGCCGGCGGGAGGGGTCGGCTCAGGAACCCGGACGCTCCTGGTGCCAGATCTTGTTCACGATCCACCACCGGCCATCGATGCGCAGGAGCGACAGGTAGTCGACGTAGCGGACCGTGGGCCACACGAGCTCCGTCTTCACGACGGCCGCGTCGCCCGCGATGTCGATGGACAGAATCGTGTTTCGGCGCTGGTCCGCGTCCGACGGGACGGGCCGATTGGTGAAGTTGCGCCACTCCTCGAACGGCTGCTCCCAGTATCGGCCGAGCGACGCCTCGAGCTGAGCCTCCGGGTGGAAGGCCTCCGCCAGCGCCTCGGCATCATGCTCGTCCACACCACGGAAGTAGGACTGGACCACCGCGCGCACCGCCGCCTCGTCCGCCCCGGAGGCCTGCGCGGCCACGTCGTCGGACACCGCCGCGCCGAGAATGACCAGTGCACACGAAACCGCACGTCTCATCGTCTTCATCATCATCCCCCCGTTTCGACTTCACACGGAACCTCAACGAACCTTCCTGCATCTTCGCATCCAATAGACACGGCCGAGCCGCGGTCGGCTACTCCGCTCTCAGCGTGTCCAGCGGATTCGCCCGGCTCGCGCGCACCGCGGGGACGGCACACGCGATCAGCGCCACCGCCCCCAGCACGAGCGCCACGGTCACGTAGGTGAGTGGATCGAGGGGCGACACCCCGAACAGGAACGTCGTCAGCATGCGGCTCGCGGCGGCGGATACGACGACGCCGGCCGCGATCCCGGCGAGGGTGAGCGCCAGGCCCTGCCGAATGACCAGGCGGACGATGCCGTGGCGTGTCGCCCCCAGCGCGGCCCGCAGCCCGAGCTCCCGGTTGCGCTCCGCGACGCTGCGCGAGAGCACTCCGTAGAGCCCGACGGCGGCGAGGAGGAGCGCGAGCCCGCCGAAGATCTCCAGCACGGTCAGCACGAACCGCCGCCGGGACTCCGAGCTCGTCACCAGATCCTCCATCCGCTCGACCCGTGCGATCGCCTGGTTCGGGTCCACCGACCAGACTGCCCGGCGGAGTCCGTCCACCGCGTCGGCGCCGTCCCCCTCGATGCGCACAGCCATCCAGCGGACCCCGTCCGCGAAGTACCACTGGTCGGAGGTCACGTAGGCCGCGTTGGTCGCCACCGAGCCCAGCGACCGTTGCTTCACGTCGCCGACGACGCCCACGACCGTGTACCACGGCACGTCCGTCCGGCCGATGTGCATGCGCTGCCCCATCGGGTCCCGGTCCCCGAACGCCTGCCGGGCCAGCGACTCGCTCACGACCACCGCGGGTGGTGCGCCGGCCACGTCGGTGTCCTGAAGCGCCCGTCCCGCGAGGAGCGGGATGCCCATCGCCTGGAGGTAGCCCGGCGCTACAGCGTAACGGTCGGCGTTGCCGTCCACGTCGTCGACCAGGCCCACGTCGGCGTACGTCACGCCGTACGTGTCCGAGCCCCCGCTGAGCGGCACCTCGTTGCTGAGCGTGGCGGCCGAGACGCCCGGCTGATCCCTCACCGCCTCGAGCGCCTCCTCGAAGAAGCGGTGCGTGCCTTCGTCCCCACCGAGTCCGGCCGTGTGGATCTGCATGACCACCAGGCCGTCGGCATCGATCCCGACCGGGATCGCGAAGAGCTCGCGGACGCTGCGCAGGAGCAGCCCCGTGCCGACGAGAAGCACGAGAGCGAGCGCGACCTCGGTCACGACGAGCGCGCGTCGGGCGCGCCGGTGCCCGCCCCGCCCCACCCGCTTCACCCCCTTGCGCAGATCGCTCCTGGAGAGGGTCAGGGCCGGGGTCAGGCCGACCCCCACGCCGACCAGCAGGCTGGCGCCGAGTGCGAAGAGCAGCGCCCCGACATCGATCGTGGTGCCGCCCAGCGGCTGAAGGCCCGCAGGAACGAGCGAGGCAAGCGTTGTCGAGCTCAGGCGGGTGACCACGACGGCGAGTGCGCCGCCGAGGCCGGCGAGAAGCAGGCTCTCGACGAGGAGCTGCCGGAGGAGCCGTCCACGGCCCGCGCCCAGCGCAACCCGCATCGCGAGCTCGCCCTCCCTGCGCGCGCCCCACGCCAGGAGAAGGACGGTCACGTTCGCGCATGCGATGGTGAGCAGAAGCGCGACCGCTCCCGTCAATGCCAGCATGGTCGGA
>JANQME010000339.1 GCA_028280205.1 Longimicrobiales bacterium | reverse complement strand
TCCCGGCGCGCACGCGTCCGATCGCGGTGGCCGTCGCGGCGCCCAGCGTCACGGCCCAGACGCTCGCGTCGGCGTAGCCCGGCCAGTCGTACGTCGTCGTCAGCACCGACGCACTGAAGGTGGCGGCCGCGAACGCCATGCTCGCGTGGCCCGAGGGAAAGGAGACCCGCGCGTCTGCGCTGTCCGGTCCCATGAGCGCCTCCACGGCCGGGTCGGGTAGCTCGGCGTTGTAGGTGTAGGGCCGGTGCCGCCCGACGGAGAGCTTGAGCACCTCCGTCATCCCCAGCGTGACGAGTCCGGTCTCCCCCAGCACGAGCACCCGCGCCCACCGCTCGTCGTCGTCGGCCGCGGCCGGGAGCACGGCCGAGGCGAGGGCTCCGGCCCAGAGGCCGATCAGGAGACGGTCGGTCCAGGCACGCCAACGCTCGGAGGCGTACCGCGTAGCGGGCGCGTCGAAGGAGGAGCCGGACCAGACCCGATCGAAGTCCTCCGGCCCGACCGTCGGCTCTTCGAGCACGACCTCGCGGAGCACGAGCGCCCCGGCCACCACGCCCGCCGCGATCGCCTCGCGCCCCGCGTCCGTGGCGTACTGCGGTCCCTGCGCCGCCGTCGGGGCAGGGGCGACGAGCGGCGCGCCGAGCGAAAGGACCAGAAGCGCGCGGGCGAGGAGCGGCCTCGGGCGGGGCAGGAGGAGCATCGAATCGATGCTGCTCGGGGCGTCGAACAGTGCGGTGGTCATGCGCGATGCCGTCTCGAAGCGGGGCCGTCTACGGGACCGCCGCCCCTGCGATGCTGTCCAGTCGCGCCAGCACCTCCTCCGGGATTCCCGAGGCCGACACGCCCAGTCGGTGCCAGATCAGGCGCCGTTCCGCGTCGAGGAGCGCCAGGTGGGGAAGACCCGTCGCGGGGATCTGGAAGGCTTCGGCCAGCCGGTCGTCCATCTCCCGGACGGTGGGATACGCCGCGCCCTGCTCCTCCATCCAACGCCGCGCGTTCGCGGGCGAATCGTCCACGAGGATCCCGAGCACCCCGACCCGGTCTCCGTACCGTTCGGCCACCTCGGTCACGTGCTCGTGCTGCTCGCGGCACGGCGGGCACCAGGAGGCCCAGAAGTCGAGGAGGACGGGCCGGCCTTCCAGCTCGGCGAGGGTGATCCGGTCGCCGGCGACCCACGTCGTCGCCGTGGGGTCGATCACCTCGAGCTCCGTGTCCGGGAGGCGATCACCGGGGGTCGGAGGGCCATCCGGCGTGCAGCTGGCGACGGACACGAGGAGGAACACGGCGCGGGCCGCCCAGGGCCGGGGATCTCGAGCTCGGGGTTCCGGGAGGAGGCTCGCGGAGGCGATCGGACGCATGGCGTTCGGCGTGAGCACGGGACGGAGGGAGTGCGCGAGAGACGGCGCGCAATGTGAGCCCGGTGGGGCGAGCGGGGCCACCCTCGCGGACGGCGCGCGGATGGCGCGCGGGCAGCACGCGGTAGCGCGTTGCCGGCCGGACCCCGATGCGGAGTCGCCTGCTCGCTACTCCTCTCGAAGGATCGACGCGGGTGCCGCGCCGGCTGCCTCCCGGGCGGGCAGCCACACCGCGAGCATCGCCGCCACCCCCAGGAGCGCGCCGAGCACCCCGAGCGTCCACGGATCGAACGGATCCACCCCATGCAGCTCTTCCCGCAGCGCCCGACCCAGGCGGACTCCGCCCACCGAGCCCGCCGCCAATCCGACGCCGATCACCGCGAGGCCCTGCCGCAGAAACATCCGCGATACGGATCCACGGTCGGCTCCGAGCGCCATGCGGATCGCCACGCTCCGGCGGCCCTGTCGGGTGACGAAGCTCGTCACGGAGTACAGACCCAGCACGGCGAGCACCACGGCAAAGGCGGCGAAGGCGGCGAAGAGCACGGCGAGGAACCGCGAGGGAGCGACGGCGCGCTCCACGATCTCTTCCATCTGCTGCACGGTCGCGAAGGGTGCCTCGGGGTCGAGCTCGGCGACGATGCGCTCGACCGCGGGCCCCGGGAGCGGCGTGCCGGCGCGACGCTTCACCACCACGTTGGCCCAGAACGGAGCCGCGCTGGCGTGATTGACGTAGAGGTCACCCGCCGTCGAGCCGTCGATCGCCTTGCGCACGTCCCGTACGACACCCACAACGGTGTGCCACGGTCCCGGCTCGCCGGAGCCGACCAGCCCGCCGTCCGGGGAGGGGTCGCGGATCCGTCGACCGATCGGATCGCCGTCGGGCCAGAGGGCCTCCGCGAGGGTCTCGCTGACGACGGCCACCGCGCTCGCGGCGGCTGCCTCGTCCGGTTCGAAGAGGCGGCCCTGGAGGAGCTCGACGTCGAACGTGGTGAAGAAGCCCGCGTCGGCGATCTGGTAGACTCCTTCGGCCGTGCGTCCGGCCTCCGCTTCGACGGGGAAGGCGTTGAAGCTCCAGGTGAAGGGTGCGGCGCCCACGAGGCCGGCGTCCTCCACCGCCGGCAGACGCCGAATGCGTTCGACGAGCTCCGCGAAGAGGGCCACCCGCTCCGACGCGTCTGGATACGATGCCTGGCGCAGGCCCACCTGTCCCCGGGTCACACGGGTGGGGTCGAAGCCGAAGTCCTCGTTCTGGAGGTTGTGGGCCGAGCGGATCAGGAGCCCGGCTCCGGTGAGGAGGGCGAGGGAGAGCGCGACCTCGGCACCCAGCACGAGAGTGCGCAGGCGTCGGCGTGACCGCGTATCCCCACCGCCCCTCTTGCCGGAGGCCAGGCTCGAGGCGAGGTCGCGCCGCGAGGTGGCGACGAGGGGGACGAGCCCGAAGAAGAACCCGGTGAGGGCACAGAGCCCCACGGTCGCCGAGAGCACGACGCCATCGACCCGCAGGGTGTCCGCTCCTCCGGGGACCCCTCGCCATGCGGTGAGCGCTTCGAGGCCCCGAACGAGGTCGAGGGCGAGCCCGGCGAGGACGACACCCAGGAGTCCCGCGAGAAGGGCGGGCACGAGGCCCTCGACCACGAGCTGACGAGCCAGCCGGCCGCCTTCCGCTCCGAGGGCTCGCCGGACCCCGAGCTCCCGCTCCCGGCGAACGGATCGAACGAGGATCAGGACCGCCGCGTTCCCGCAGGTGATCAGGAGGACGAGCAGCGTCGCCGCCTGCAGCGCGATCAGCGTCGGACGAAGGGACGCGACGTACAGCGCGTGCGAGCTGGCGACCTGCACGCGAAAGCCGTCGGGGAGTCCGGTGGAGCGGGCACGGATCCGCTCGGTCAGCTCGTCCGCCGCATGCTCGGGTGTGACGCCTGGGAGGAGTCGGCCGGCGTACAGGGCTCGCCGTTCGCGCAGCGGAGCGAGGATGTCGGTGTAGGCGTTGAAGTGCCAGAAGTCCGGGGGCAGGACACCCACGATCGCGAAGGACTCGGCGTCGTCCGGTCGATCCGATGTGTAGGCCCTCACGGAGCGTCCGAGGACGCGAGGGTCGCCTCCGAAGCGACGCTGCCAGAGACGGTGGCTGATGATCGCCACCGAGGCGGCGGCACCCGGCCGGCCCTCGTCCTCCCGGAAGCGCCGGCCCAGGACGGGCTCCACGCCGTACACGTCGAGAAAGTCAGGTGTGACCCATGCCCCCCTGGCGAGCTCGGAGCCGGCGGTCCCGACGAGCGTGAAGGCGTCGAGATCCCAGGAGACCCGCTTCTCGAAGAGCCCCTCTGCGTCCTCGAAGCGGATCTCGACGGGCGCTCTCGCCTGTACGACCCGCTCTGCGGCGGGGTAGGGAAGGGGCCGCAGGAGGTAGGCGTGCACCACGGCGAAGGCGGCCGCGTTGAGCGCCACGCCCACGGCGAGCAGGCCGATGAGCGTCCCCGTGAAGCCGGGCTCTCGGCGCAGCGAGCGCAGAGCGAAGCGGACGTCGTCCCCCCAGTCTCGAAGCCACCCACCCGCCTCCGTCCGTCCCGCCCGGCTCGGCGCTTCCGGGTCCGAAGGCCCCGTCGTGGGGGGCGGCGCGGGGAGGCGCGGCAGGGGCCGCAGCGCCTCGGCCAGCGCGACCCCCCAGACCCGCGCCACGCCGAAGACACCGTCTTCCTGAACGGCCTCGCGCACCTGCCGCTCGAAGAGCTCGACCATGGCCGCTCCGTGACGGTGTCGGAGCGTCCGGGGGTAGCGGAGCAGGAGGAGCCGATACAGCGCAGCGGAGATGCGCGCGATCACCTCGCTCATGCGATCACCTCGCTCATGCGCGCAATCCGCGGACCAGGGTACGGACCGGCTCCATCCGCGCCAGCCGTGTGATACGCCAAGCCTCGTGCCGCAGCGCCTCGGTTCCGGCTTCCGTGAGCTCGAACGCGCTGCCGCGCCGCGCGTCCCCGCCCGGCGCCTCGTTCGACTCGCGTACCCAGCCGGCCTCGGTGAGTCGCTGAAGCGAGCCGTAGACTGTGCCCGGACCCATACGGATGCCGGACTCGGCTTCCACGCGCTTCATGACCGCGTACCCGTGCAGCGGGCCGTCCGTGAGGCTGAGCAGGATGTGGAAGACGGGTGGGGTCAGCGGTGACTGCGAGTCTTCGGGCATGGCTCGGTCGGATGGGATCGCATCGTCGTGAGGCGTGAGGAAATATATTACTGTGACAGTAATACTACTCCCACCGTAATAAAGGCGCAAGCGGACCCGTCGCCCTGCCGTGTCTGCGGAGCCCCATTGGCGCGTCCGCCCCCTCACGCGACGTTTCGCCGCATGGACGACCTCACCCCGTTCCACGGGCGGACGCGACGGTTCCTGTCGAGCACGCTGATTACCCGCATGGTCGCGTTCGTCGCCGTGTACCTGGCCGCGGTCCTGGGCTTCTCGGCCGGAGTGGGCGTGAGCGAGCGGGACCTGGTCTCGATGGGACTCGCCGAGCACGCGTACTATGCGCTGGGGCTCTTCGTGCTGGGCGGCCTCGACATCGGTACGCCGACCGGCGGCCCGGCTCTGGCGCGTGCGTTGCTCTGGCTGGCCTACTTCGGCGCACCGCTCATCACCGCGTCCGCGATCGTGGAAGCGCTCCTGAGGATCCTGAGACCTCTGGGGCTTCGGCTCCGACCGATCTCGGGGCATGTGGTGGTGGCCGGGGGCGGTCGGCTGTCGGCGCAGTACGTACGGCGTCTGAGGGCCGGGAATCGGCGCCGCCCGGTGCTCGTCGTCGAGAGGGAGTCCGAGGGGCCGTACGTCGGCGAGCTACGACGTGTGCACGGGGCCACCGTCGTCCAGGGCGACATCGCGAGCGATCGCGTCCTCGACGAGCTCCGTCTCGGCCACGCGGAGCGCGTCCTCCTCTTCACGAGCGACGACTTCGCGAATCTGGATGCCGCGGCGAAGATCGTTCGGCGGGCCCCGGAACTCGGTGGCCGGATCGTGGTGCACGTCTCCGACCTGCGCTTCATGCAGGAGACGTCGGGATCGAGCGTCGCGCGCAACTGCGAGATCTTCAACGGACACGAGTTCGCGGCCCGCCACCTCGTCGAGGAGGAGCTCGTGGGGCACTTCGAGAGCACTCCGGGCCGCGATCCGGTCGTTCTCGCCGGCTTCGGCCGCTTCGGTCGCACCGTGCTCGACCAGCTTCAGCGTCGCACGCCGGGACTCTTCGGGCCGGTCGTCATCATCGACCACGAGGCGACTGCCAACGTCCGCCGTTTCGACGAGGAGCCGGGCTTCCTGGACGGGTTCGAGCGGCACGTCATCGACGGCGACGTCCTGGATCCCGAGCTGTGGAGTCGCGTGAACGGCGTGATCTCGGCGTCGGGCACGCCCCCCGCGCTCATCCTCGGCTCCGGGTCGGACGGAACCAATCTGCAGGCCGCTCTCTCGTTTCGGAGGGAGCATCCGGAGGCGTACATCGTCGTGCGTGGCTTCCGCGCGTCTCCGTTCACCGAGGAGGTGGCGCAGGAGGCCGGCCTCCACTCCGTCAACCTCGGGCGGCTCGTTCGGGACGGGATGCC
>JANQME010000314.1 GCA_028280205.1 Longimicrobiales bacterium | reverse complement strand
AACCGGCTGTACAAGCACACGCAGATGCAGTCGACGTTCGGCACGATCCTCCTCGCGCTGGTGAACGGCGAGCCGAAGGTCATGCCGCTGCGTGAGATGCTCGGCCACTTCATCGACCACCGTCTCGTCGTCATCGTGCGGCGCTCCGAGTACGACCTGGCCAAGGCGCTCGAACGGGAGCATATCCTCGAGGGCCTCAAGATCGCGGTCGACAACATCGACGAGGTCATCCGGATCATCCGGGCTTCGACGACGACCGACTTCGCCTCCCAGCAGCTCCGGGAGGCGTTCGAGCTCTCCGAGGCCCAGGCGAAGGCGATCCTGGACATGCGCCTCGCGCGACTCACCGGTCTCGAGATCGAGAAGCTGGAGGAGGAGCTCGTCGAGGTTCGTGCGTTGATCGCCGAGCTGCGCCGGATCCTCGACTCGGAGGAGGTCCGCATGGGCATCCTCAAGGACGAGCTGGCGGAGGTCGCCGAGAAGTACGGGGACGACCGCCGGACTGAGATCACCGGGGCCGTGGGCGCCTTCGACGTGGAGGATCTGATCGTCGAGGAGGACATGGTGGTGACCGTATCCCACCAGGGCTACGTGAAGCGCCTGCCCATCGACACCTACCGGGCCCAGCGCCGCGGAGGCCGGGGGCTGCGGGGGATGGACACCAAGGAGGAGGACTGGGTCGAGCACCTCTTCGTGGCCTCCACGCACGACTACCTGATGATCTTCACCCGGCGCGGCCAGTGCTATTGGAAGAAGGTGTGGGAGCTCCCCGTGGGGAGCCGCACGTCGCGGGGCAAGCCGATCATCAACCTTCTCGACCTGGGCGCGGAGGAGCAGATCGCCGCGGTCGTCCCCGTGCGCGAGTTCACGGACGACCGCTTCCTGGTCTTCGGGACGCGGCGGGGCGTGGTGAAGAAGACCGCCCTGTCCGCCTACGGCAACGTCCGTTCGGTGGGTCTCAACGCCATGAACGTCGCGGACGACGACGAGCTCATCGAGGTGCGCATCACGTCCGGGAGCGACGAGGTCCTGATCGCGAGTCGGAAGGGGATGGCGATCCGATTCGCCGAGACCGATGCGCGGGCGATGGGACGGGCCACCGGTGGGGTGCGCGGCCTCAACCTGCGGGAAGGTGACGAGGTCGTGGGGATGGTCGTCGTCACCGACCCGGAGCAGACCGTCCTCGTGGTGTCCGAGCACGGCCTCGGCAAGCGCACGCCGATCGACGAGTACCGCAAGCAGAAGCGGGGTGGCTACGGCGTGATCAACCTGAAGATCACCGCGAAGACGGGAGAGGTCGTGGCGGTGCGGGCCGTGGGCGAGGACGAGCAGCTCATGATGATCACCCGCAACGGCGTGGTGAACCGGCAGCGCGTGTCCGAGATCCGCGTGATCGGCCGCGCGACGCAGGGCGTGAAGCTCATGAACCTCGACGACGGCGACGTCGTGGTCGACGTGGCCCGCGTGATCGTGGAGGAAGAGGACGAGAACGGAGAGCTCGACGGGGCGCTCGAGGAGGCGGCCGAGGCGGGCGGTCCGGTCTCCCTCTCCGGGCCGGCGGGGGTCGATCCGGCCGGTGGTGAAGGCGACCCGGTGGAAGAGGGGGACGAAGACGTGTGAGCGAGGTCGTGCAGGGCGAGGGGCTCGTCGGGCTGACCGAGATCGAGGCCGCCTCGCGCAGGCTGGCCGGGATCGTGGTGCCGACTCCGCTCCTTCCGTCCGACGCGGTGTCCGAAGCCGTCGACGCACAGGTCCGCCTCAAGTGCGAGAACCTGCAGCGGGCGGGCTCCTTCAAGATCCGCGGTGCGTACAACTTCGTCTCGCAGCTCTCGGACGATCAGGTCTCCGAGGGCATCATCACCTACTCGTCGGGCAACCACGCCCAGGCGGTCGCCCTCGCCGGACGCCTGCGCGAGGTCCGCGTCGTCGTCGTAATGCCGACCGACGCCCCCAAGGTGAAGCGGGACGGCGCGGAGCGTCTGGGCGCCGAGCTGGTCTTCGAGGGCACGACGTCGGTGGAGCGGAAGGCTCGCGCCGAGTCGATCGCCGAGGAGGAGGGCCTCGTCGTCGTACCTCCCTTCGACCACCGGCACATCATCGCCGGTCAGGGCACGGTCGGGCTGGAGATCGCTCGTGCGTGGCCGGACGTCGACGTCGTCCTCGCGCCGATCGGTGGAGGCGGGCTGGCGAGCGGGGTCGCGGCGTCGGTGAAGCGGCTCCTCCCCTCCGCGAAGGTGATCGGCGTGGAGCCGGAGGGCGCGGCGTCGATGCGCACCGCGCTCGATCACGGGGCGCCGACGCTCCTCGGGGAGGTCGACACGATCGCGGACGGGCTCAAGCCGGTCATCGCAGGAGACCTCACCTTCGAGCACGCCCACAGCCTCATGGACGACGTCGTCACGGTGGACGACGACGCCATCCGCAAAGCGGCCGGCCTCCTCGTGCACCGTGCGAAGCTCGTGGTGGAGTGGAGCGGGGCGGCGACCACGGCCGCGCTTCTCTCCGGCCGGGTGAAGGCCGACGGCGGGCGGGTCGCGGCGGTGATCAGCGGCGGGAATCTCCAGACCCTCCCGGGCTCTGCCGGCTTTCCGGCCGCGCCCTGACGGAGGCTCTGCACCGGCATGACGACAGAGCGTCCCCAGCTCGTGCGCCGGCTCCTCCTCTTCGATATCGACGGCACACTCGTGCGGGGCGGGCCGGCGAAGCACGCCTTCGTCGACGCGATGCGCGAGACGTACGGGACCCCGGGCGACTTCGAGCGGGTCTCCTTCGCCGGGAAGACCGATCCGCAGATCGCGCGCGAGCTGCTCGTCGGTGCGGGGCTGGAGCACGAGCGGATCGACCGGGGGCTCGCGGAGCTGTGGCGCCGCTACCTCGGCCACCTCGAGGATCGACTCGCCCACGACCCGGTCGACGTGCTGCCGGGGGTGCGCGCCCTTCTCGAGGCGCTCGAGGCCTTCGAGGACGTGGGCATCGGGCTGCTCACGGGCAACATCGCGGACGGGGCTCGCCTGAAGCTGGCCTCCGGAGGGCTTTGGGGGCACTTCCGCTTCGGCTCGTACGGATCGGACCACGAGGAGCGCGAAGAGCTGCCGGCCATCGCGGTCGAGCGCGCCCGGGCGCTGTGGGGTGACGTCGTCGCGGCGGAGTCGGCGGTCGTGATCGGTGACACCCCGAGGGACGTGGCGTGCGGCCGGGCCGGGGGCACCCGTACGGTGGCGGTCGCGACAGGCCACTACGACGTGAGCGAGCTCCGTACCGCGGGCCCCGACCACCTCCTTGAGGATCTCGGGGACACGGATCGCGTGGTGGAGATCCTCACCCGCTGACGGCGGGCCCCGAGCTCCGTCGCGATACGAAGCTGTGCCCCGGTGACGGGTCAGACCCGTCACACTGTGCCCCGGCGTCGCTTGATCGGCCCGGAGCGTGGGAGCATCTTCACGATCTGCGCCGAAGCGGGTTCGGCGGGACGGCAGAGGTCCGCGAGAGCGGGCCCTTACGAGCGGCGACCGCGCACGCGGCGTCGGTGAACCGGGAGCGAGACGTGTCCAGAGGCGAAGAGCGACGACAGGCCCGCGAGGCCCAGTCCGACATGAAGAAGTTCTACTACATCTTCGGCGCGGTGGCCGTCATCGGAGTCGGCGCCGTGGGCTGGCAGGTGAGCTCGAACGTCCTCAGCACCGCCGTGGCGGCTCCCATCGAGCTGCCGGAGATGACGAACGAGGAGTTGGGCGAGCTCGCGCAGGGCGTGGCGCTCGGAGACGAGGACGCGCCGGTCACGATCGTCGAGTTCGGGGATTACCAGTGCCCGGGCTGCGGCTCGTTCGCGCTGTCGGTCAAGCCGCAGGTCGATGCGCTGCTCGTCGAGCAGGGACGCGCCCAGTTCGTCTTCTACGACTTCCCGCTCATCTCCATCCACGCCAACGCCTTTCTCGCCGCGCGGGCCGCCCGCTGCGCGGGCGAGCAGGACGCCTACTGGGCCTACCACACCGAGCTCTTCCGCAACCAGACGCGGTGGGCCGCGGCTTCGATGCCGGCGAGCGCCTTCGAGCAGTACGCGGAGGAGACGGGTCTGGACACGGACTCCTTCGACGCGTGTCTGAACAGCGACAAGTTCGCCGACGTCGTGACGGCGAACATGATTCTGGCCCAGAGGGCGGGCGTCACCAGCACGCCGTCCGTCTTCGTGCGGGGTGGGGGCGTCACCCGCCGCCTCAACAGCGTCGACTTCCAGAGCCTCGCCGACGCGGTCGATGAGCTCTCCGGCGCGCCGTCCGGCGGCTCCGAGTGACCCGGCCGACCCCGGCGATCCGACCGAGCCGAGCCGGAGCGGACCGGTGAGCGACGACAGCGTGAAGGTGCGGCTCCTCTTCGTGGACGACGGCGAGTACCACCACGAGACGGTCGAGATTCCGGCGGCCTCGGTGGCGGGGTACGAACGCCTCATCGACTGCCTGCGGGAGGACTCGGCGGTGCTGTCGCGGATGTACGTCGACGTGGATCGGTTGGTGTCCGCCGTCCTCAAGGACGACTGACGGGACGTCACCCGTCCCCGAGCGTCGCCTTCGCGCGCTCGAGGTTCCACGCTCCGACCACGTCTGGCGGCCACACGCCCCGGGCATGGGTTTCCAGGAGCCGGTCCGCCTCTTCGCGAGCGCGCCGGGCCGTCGCCGGATCCACGTGGTCGGCCGCCAGCGCTTCCTCCAGCTCGTCCTCGTCGAGGACGCGGGCCGAACCGCCCCGCGGGCACCAGACGTCGAGGTAGAGGTCGGTCGTATGCCACGTCCGCCCCTCGATCTCCACCGGCGTGAGGATGTTCGCGTAGAGCCCGGTCTCCGTGCCGTCGGCTGCGTGGAAGCGACCGATGTCGTGCCACAAACCGGGGAAGGTGAACCAGACGACGAGCGAGCCGCGCTCCAGCATGACGTCGCCGTCGAGCTTCATGGGACCGGCCAGCTCGAGCGGTTCGGAGAGCGTGACGATCACGTCGTCGCGCTCCATCACGATCCGTTGATCGTACACGCGGAGTCGGTCGGGCGGCCGCCGGTAGTGGATGGCGACTCGCTCCGCCGGCGTCACGGATCCGCCGCAGTCACGGATCGACCGGCTCCACGAAGACGTCCATCACGCCGCCGCACACGGCCGGGCTCCACGACGTGAAGTCCTCGGTGAGATCGACGCGGACCCGTTCGGGCGTCCCGGTTTCGAGCACCCGGCGGGCCGACTCGATGACCTCCGCCTCCCCGCACCCCCCGCCCACGGTGCCGACGAGGCCGACGGCCGGGTCCACGACCATGCGCGCGCCGACCTTGCGGGGCGTCGAGCCGCGGGTGGCGACGATCGTTGCGAGCGCGCAGGCGCGGCCCGCCGCCCGCGCCTCGGCCAGGGCAGCGGCGAGGGTCCGGTCGTCCTCGTTCGTCACGTCCCTGATCCGAAGAAGCGCTCGGCGACCCGCTCGAGGTCGCGCAGAGGAGTGCCGCGACCGCCCCGATCCAGGAGCACGAGCTCGGCCGCCACGGCGACGGCGATCTCCTCGGGCGTCTCGGCGCCGATGTCCAGTCCGACCGGCGCGTGGATGCGGTCGAGCTCCTCCACCGCGAAGCCTTCCTCCACGAGCTGGACGTACGTGGCGCGGACGCGCCGACGGCTGCCGATCATACCGATGTAGGCCGGCGCCGGATCCGAGCGTAGCGCCCGGACGAGGCACTCGTAGTCGTACTTGTGGCCGCGCGTCACGAGGAGCAGGTGCGAGCGCTCGTGCAGGGGCACCTGGGCGAACGGGTCCGAGAAGTCCGCGCGCACCAGGCGGTCGGCGTCGGGGAAGCGCTCTCGGGTCGCGAAGTCCGGGCGGTCGTCGAGAACCGTGACGCGGTAGCCGAGGAGCGAGCCCAGGTGGGCCATGGGCTGGGCCACGTGGCCGGCACCCACGACCACGAGCTCACGCACGGGTCGGCGCACCTCCAGGTAGAGCTCGAC
>JANQME010000232.1 GCA_028280205.1 Longimicrobiales bacterium | reverse complement strand
GGCGCGGCTCGGAGTTCGGCGTCCGGGCGGCGCTCGGCGCCGGACGAGGGCGGATCCTCCGGCAGGTGACGCTCGGGCACCTGGTGCTCTTCCTCGCGGCCGGGGTCGTCGGTGTGCTCGCGACGCCCGCGGCGCTCGGCCTCTTCCGAGCGATCGTGCCCGACGACGTCCGCTTCGTGCACCCGCCGGCGCTCGACTGGAGGATCCTCGTCGGGACCTTCGCGACGGTGGTGACGGTCGGGCTCGTCTTCGGGGCGCTTCCCGCCGTCGGCGTGCGACGCGACGTCGGGTCGGCGATGAGCTCCCCCCGGTGGTCGACCGGCCGTCGCGATGTCGCCGCGCTGCGCGGGGTGCTCCTCGCCGGCGAGGTGGCGCTGTGCGTCGTGCTCCTCGTCGGCAGCGGGCTGCTGCTCCGCTCCTTCCGCGTGCTGCACGACATCGACGCGGGCTACGACGCGCCCGGCGTGCTCACGGCGCGCATCTCGCTGCCGTCAGCCGAGTACTCCTACGAGGATCCCGCAACCATCTCCGGCTACTACGAGGAGCTCCTCCATCGTCTCGGCGAGACGCCGGAGATCGCGAACGTGGCGCTCACGGAGCAGCTCCCCCTCGTGGCCGGGAGCGGTGACGCCGAGCCGTACGTGTGGCAGGGGCCCGAGGGTGAGACGGAGTGGGGACCGACACGCGCCCACGTGCGCTCCGTCTCGGGCAGCTACTTCGATATGATGGGCGCGGAGCTGGTCGAGGGCCGTTGGCTCGATGCCCGGGACGAGCTCGACGGGGAGCTCGCCGTGATCGTGGACGATCGTCTCGCCGCCCGCGCATGGCCCGGGGCCTCGGCAGTCGGACAGCGGCTCAAGTTCCCCGTCTTCCTCCGAGGAGACACCCAGCCGCGATGGGCGCGTGTGGTCGGCGTGATCCGGCATGTCAAGCTCACCCCGCTCTCGGAGCCGGGCCCGGATCAACTCTGGATGCACCACGTCCAGTCGCCCCGTCGCTCCGTATCGCTGGTGGTGCGGGGCAGCGGGGGCACCGAGGG
Organism: Longimicrobiales bacterium; assembly: GCA_028280205.1. Classification (GTDB taxonomy): domain Bacteria; phylum Gemmatimonadota; class Gemmatimonadetes; order Longimicrobiales; family Gaopeijiaceae; genus UBA2589. Next base: position 8,428 of record JANQME010000232.1, on the reverse strand, counting down.
GCTGACCGAGGCGGTGCGGCGCGCCGTCGCCGCGCACGATCCGGCACGTCCCCTCTTCGAGGTCCAGCCGCTCGCGGCGATCGAAGACCGATCGATCGCGCCCACCCGCTTCCTGCTGGGGCTCACCGGCACGTTCGCCGCGCTCGCCGTCGTCCTGTCGGCCGTCGGGCTCTATGCGCTCGTGTCCCGGGCCGTCTCGGCGGCCGCGCGGGAGATCGGCATCCGCATCGCGCTCGGTGCGCGTCCCGGCCACGTGGTCGTCGGAGTCCTCCGAGGGACGCTTCCCTACGTGGGCCTGGGGGCGGTGGTCGGTGTGGCCGGTGCGATGCTGTTCGCGGGCAACCTGCGCTCCGTGCTCGTGGGCGTCGCGCCCCACGATCCGTGGACCACGGCTGCGGCGGTGGCGCTCATGGGGATCGCGGCGACGCTGGGTGCCGTGGTGCCCGTGCTCCGAGCGGTCGCCACCGACCCGACCGAGGTGTTGTCCGGCGACTAAGGACGGCCGGACGGTCTCGGCCGAGAGGCCATGCCCACTTGCGTTGGCACAAGGAGGGCGTTCGGATTGGTCGATCTCTCGATCGTTCGCACTCGATACGCCCCTCGACGGGGCTACAGAGAGGTCGCGAACACTCACCGACCGGAGTGTCGTACGTGCCAGCCCGAGTCATCGTCCCTCTCGACGGATCCAGCTTCGCCGAAGACGCTCTCGCCACCGCGCTCTCCCTGGTCGGCGACTCCGGCTCTCTGGAGTTGGTGTCGGTCAACGCACCGGCGCCGCCCTTCGCGGTCGACGAGTACGACGAGCTGGCTCGCGAGTGGGCGATGCGGTACCTGGACGGGCTCGCGGAGAAGCTTCCCCCTGGCGTACGTGCGGAGGCGCACGTCCTCGTGGGTCGCCCCGCCGACGAGCTTCGGACCTTCATCGAGGGCTCGGACGCCGACCTGGTGGTGATGGCGAGCCACGGGCGAGGCCCCGTCACGCGCGCCTGGCTCGGGAGTGTGGCCGACTCCCTGGTACGGGAGTCGAAGCTGCCGCTCATGCTGGTGCACCCCCAGCACCCGGACGAGCCCTCCTACCAGGCGGCCCTGCCCGTGCGCCGGGTGTTGGTGCCCCTCGACGGATCCGAGATGGCCGAGTCGGCCGTCGACAGCGCCATAGGGATCTTCGGCCCCGAGACGGAGATCACCCTGATCCGTGTGGTGCAGAGTCCCGAACACTCGGTATCGTCCTACCTGCCCGACACGATCCGCGAGAACGCAGAGGCGGAAGACGTGTCGGCTCGGGCGGAGCACCAACTCGCGATCACCCAGGGGAAGTTCGAGGACTCGACCGAGTCGGTCGAGACTCGGTTGATCGAGTCCGACCATGTGGGGAAGGCGATCGCCGAGTACGCCGAGGCCCACGACTTCGACGCCATCGCGATTGCGACCCACGGAAGGAGCGGAGTCCGTCGGCTGGCCCTGGGGAGCGTCGCGGACAAGGTCGTGCGGTCCGCACGAAGGCCGGTGCTCGTTCTTCGCCCGTAGCGATCCGCAACCTCCCACGCCCCGGTCGACGCAGCATCCACGACCCACTCGCGCCCTCGGTGACTCGTGACTGACTCACCACCCGTCCCCTGGTACCGGCGGCTCCACTGGCAGGTGCTGCTCGCGATGGCGCTCGGTGCGTCGACCGGCGCCCTCTTCGGCGAGGCGGCGGCCGTCCGCGTGGGTTGGATCGGCGACCTCTTCATGTCGTTGCTGCGGATGGTGATCGTGCCGCTCGTCTTCACCTCGATCGTCTCGGGCGTCTCGTCGGTCGGGGGAGGGAGGTCGATCGGCCGCCTCTTCGGCAAGACGCTGGGCTACTACGTGCTGTCCAGCTTCATGGCGGCGATGGCCGGGCTCTTGGTGGTGAACCTCATTCGGCCCGGGGTCGGCGCGAGGATCGTGGACACCGAGGCCGAGGAGCTGCCCACGCTGGAAACGCCGGACTCGCCCGTCGAGCTCCTCCTGGGGATCGTGCCGGAGAACGTCGTCCTCGCGGCGGCGGACGCCGACATGCTCGCGATCATCTTCTTCTGCATCGTGTTCGGCGCGGCGACTACGACGCTACCGGCGCGAACTCGGGTGGTCGTAACCGATCTCTTCGAGGCGCTCTTCCACACGATGATGGCGCTGACGTCGGGGATCATCCGCTTCCTGCCCATCGGCGTCTTCGCGCTCATTGCCCGCATGGTCGGAACCACCGGCTTCGACGCGTTTCAGTCGCTCGCGAAATACGCACTCGCCGTCGGCGCCGGGGTGACGATCCACTTCCTCGTCTCACTTCCGCTCCTTCTGTTCCTCCTCGGACGGATCCGGCCCTGGATCCACTTCGCCAATATGCGCGAGGCGCTGCTCATCGCCTTCTCGACGAGCTCGTCGGGCGCCACGCTGCCGGTGACGATGAGCGTGGTCGAGGAGAAGGTCGGCACGTCGAACACCGTGGCGTCGTTCGTACTCCCCATGGGCGCGACGATCAACATGGACGGCACGGCCGTCTTCGAGTGCGTCGGAGCACTCTTCATCACGCAGGCGCTCGGCTTCGACCTCTCCGTCATGCAGCAGGCCACGGTCGTTCTGACCGCTCTCCTCGCGTCCATCGGTGCAGCCGCGGTCCCCTCGGCAGGACTGGTCGTGATCTTCATCGTCCTCGAGGCGATCGGCCTGCGGGGGCCGGACGTCAACGTGATCGTCGGGTCGATGCTCGCCATCGACCGGCCTCTCGACATGTACCGTACGGCCGTCAACGTCTTCAGCGACTCGTGCGGAGCCGCGATCATCGCGCGCTCGGAGGGCGAGGACGCCGTCGACACCGAGATACGGTGAGACCTCAAGAGATCGCGGCCCCTCTCAGAGGAAGAGCGTTCGAAGGATCCGAGAGTACGATCGGCTCGCCACGACGCTGGAGCCGTCCTTTAATCGCAGGAGTAGGCGCCCACCGTCGTACGGGGTAATGCTCTCGACTCGCTCCATGTTGACCGCGTGCGAGCGATGAACGCGCACGAAACGCGCCGGGTCGAGCCGGTCGAGAACACGGGACAGGTTGCTCGAAAGAAGGTGTTCCTTTCCGCCTACGAAGATGCTCACGTAGTCCCGCTGGGCCTGCAATCGGTCGATGGTTTCCGTGCGGATGGGAATGATCTTGCTCGTCCCCCGTACGAACACGACTCCGAGGCTCGTCCGGCTCAGAGCCCGCTCGACTCGGGAACGTTGACACGTGGGAGCCGCAATGGTGAGTCGAGCCCGCTCGGCAGCGCGATGAAAACGGTCCGCTCCGAACGGCTTGACGAGGTAGTCGAGCGCCTGGAGCTCGAAGGCGGTGACGGCATACTGGTCGAACGCTGTCGTGAAGACGATCGCCGGCTCGTGGCTCAGTCGCTTGAGAACCTCGATCCCGTTGATCCCCGGCAGCTGCACGTCCAGGAAGACCAGCCCGGGCTTCAGCCTCTCGATGCACTCGACGGCAGCAGGCCCGTCCTCGGCCTCACCAACCAGCTCCGCCCATCCGAGATCGCCGACGAGGCCGCGTAGGCGTCGGCGCGCCGGTGCTTCGTCGTCGACGACCACCACCGGTGCTTTCGACCACGGGCGGTTCGGAGGTCTCGCTCCGCCACTCATGTCGGCAGAGTCACATCCACCCGGAATCCCTGGCCGGGTGCACTCGTGACCGCCAGTCCCGCCGCGGCGCCGAATCGTGCTTGAAGTCGTTCCCGCAGATTGCGAAGCCCGGTCCCTTCGTCGAAGACCCGATCGACTCGTTCGACGCCCGGCCCGTCGTCGACGACCGTGATGCGCAACCCACCCGGTTGTTCGACCTGCTGGTCCGTCGCCGGGCCGTGGGCGGTCACCCGAATTCTCCCGAGACCGGGCTTCCGTGAGACGCCGTGCTGCACGGCGTTCTCAACGAGAGGCTGCAGCGTGAACCTCGGAACGGGGCAGGACAGAGCCGCGTCGTCCAGCTCGGTGGACACCTCCAACGTGTCCCCGAAGCGCAGGTCTTCGATGGACAGGTAGAGCTGGGTGAACTCCCACTCCTCCGAGAGCGGAACGTCCCATTCCTCGTCGTCCAGCGCGTAGCGCAGCATCGCACCCATTCGCTCGAGTACCTCTTCCGCCGCCCGGGGGTCTTCCGAAACGAGCTGGGCAATCGAGTGCAGCGCGTTGAACAGGAAGTGGGGATTGAGCTGGCCGCGTAGTGCATCGAGCTGGGCCTGAGTGGCATCTGCGCGCGCGACCGCCGAAGCAAGTCGGTGCTGGTGAATCTCTTCTCGCGCCCGGGCCGCGTAGGATAGCCCGACGAATGAGGCGTAGAGGCCACCCCAAAGCACCATCCCCCACAAGAGCCTCTCGCCCTCGAAGAGGTAGGCAGGCAGGCTTCGGCCCAGAACGACCGCGCCGATCAGGCGGTCCGCGACGTGGGGCGAGGACATGCCGAACGCGAGCCCACCTGCGTGAACCGCAACGAAACGGAGGGACGCCCGGTCCGGCCACGGGTGGGTCCCCGTGATCCACCAAGCCACCGCGGCGGCCGCCGCGAGTCCGACGCCCGTGGCCGCTCCGTACCCCAGGCTGATGAGCCACGAGTCCGCCTCGTAGTACATGCCCAGCCCTCCGAACACCGCCACGCTGCAGCAGACCACGAAGAGCGGCACACGGATCCTCGAGACGATCGCTGGCATGTCGTAAGGTCGAGCCACCCGAGGCTCGGATCTATACCGTTCGGAGACTCGGTCGACCGTTGGGCGGATCTGTCGTCGCACCATCCGTCGGACGAGGCGACGACTCGTCCGGGCGATCTGCCCGTTGGGCGATTGATGCTTGGTGTGGGGCCGGGAAGCGCAGATGATGAGGCCCGAACCGGGTCACCCGGAAACCGTCGCGCCAGCCAATCCTCACATGCAGCTGACCGGCCCACAGACTACCCGAACGTGGCTGGAGCTCCGCGCGCGTTACGGCATCTACGTTCGGCTGCTCGAGGGACTCCCGTCCGACTCGTTCCACCGGGTCGTGATCCGCGACATGCGCACCCCTGCCGAGCTCGTGGTCCACGTGTCGGGCACCGTTGTCCACGACATCGTGCGCGGGATCGCCGCCGGTAGGATCGAATCGGGAGAACCGAGCGAGTCCGAGTTCGTGGATGCCCTCTCGTCGAAGAAGCACGTGATCTCTTTCGCTCGCGAGAGCTGGTCCGATGCGGACGCCGCGGCGCAGGAGATCGACGATGCTTCCCTCATGAGGCTGGTCGGCAGCTCGTGGGGCATCGAGCTCTCCGGAGCGGAGTGGCTCACCGTCGTCTTCGACGAATTCATGCACCATCGCGGCCAGCTCTTCGCGTACTCTCGCGCGTTGTCCGTGCCCCCTCCGTCCATGTGGCAGTTCGCAGAGAACGAGGCTCCATTCCGTGACCACTAATCCCCCGACCCGATCGCTGGTCACGCTGCTGACCTCGCTGATGCTCGTGCAGAGCGGCGATGCGCTCGCCGCCCAGGAAGACGCCACTGCACGATCTCACCGTCGAGGGGTTCAGCTCCTCCGTGACGCACTTACCGCTCATGGCGGTCGAGACGTGCTCGAGGCCCACCCGTGGGTATCGATCCACAGTCGGGTGAACCCGAGGATGCCCGGGCAGGGTGCGCGCGTCGGCACCGCGTACCTGCCTCCCGGCTATTCTATCCGACAGGCGCTCGACCTGCGGACAGGTACGACCGCGTACCACATCGGAGGAGCCGACGCACAGACCGCTCGGAGCACCGTGTGGTGGAGCCGCGACTCGGTGGTCGTCTTTCAGCCCGGTACCAATCAGTTGAACGACGTCAGTCCCTCGTTCGCTCGGACGTCGATCTTACTCCCTGCAGTCTACGCGCCAGGTCTACTGCTGGACGCCTTCGACCGCTCGAGCACGGTGCGATGGATCGGCTCGACGGAGCTCGACGGGGTATCTCGATCCACGCTCACCTACGTCGACGAGGCGGACCTCCAGCTCTCCATGACCTTCGACGACGATACGCACCTCCTTCGCGCCGTGTCACGGCTACGCACGACCGGAGTGCTCGGTGACCACTCGATCACCTTCGAGTTCGACGATTACCGGTCCGTGGCCGGCATATCCGTGCCCCATGCGATCCGATCCTCCGTCGCGGGCATCGTCACTTCGGAGGCACACTTCGACTCGGTCCGATTCGACTCGGTGGAGCCGCGCAGGACCGCCTGGCCCGATGACGTTGAACGATCCTCGAAGGTCTGGGGCGAGTATCCGACCGGCACTCCGACGATCGTGCCCCTCGGTTCGAACGTCTTCGCCGTGCTGGATATCGCGTTCGGTTACAACCACTCCTTCAACTACAACACCTTGTTCGCGGAGGTGGACGGCGAGGTCATCGTCTTCGACGCACCGGGGAATTCATCCGTCTCGGAAGCGATGATCGAGCTGATCGAGGAAACGCTGCCGGGGCGCACGATCGGGACGGTGGTGACCACTCATCACCACGATGACCACATCGGCGGGCTCTGGCCCTACATGAAGCGGGGAGCCGTGATCGTGACGACGGAGGGGAGTCGATCGCTTCTCGAGGGCATCGCGACAGCGCCCCGCGCGGCGGAATCGGATCCCGATCGCGAGAACCCACCCGTCGTCTCGATCGACGTCGTCGAGGGAGAGAAGACCTTCGGGTCGGGTGAGCCCGTGGTGCGGATCTTCGAGGTCGGCCCCCTGCCCCATGTCGAGGAGATGCTCATCGCGTACCTGCCGGGGCCCCAACTGCTGTTCGTGGCGGACGTGTACAACCCAACGTTCGAAGGAGGACCGGCCTCACGGTCCGGCCTGGTCCTGGCCGATGAGCTGGAGCGTCTGAACCTCCCCATCACGCGAGTGCTGCCGGCGCACGGAATCCCGGGCTCGGGCGACGACTTCTGGGCCGCGGTCGAGCTCGCCCGCAACGATGCCGAGAACGAACCGAGATGACCCGTAGCGACCTGGTCGAGCTATTCGCCCACATGGAGTGGGCCGACGCCCTGGTGTGGTGCGAAGTCACGAGGCAGCCCGCCCTCGGCAGCGATCCGTTCGTGCGCGAGAGTCTCTACCATATCCACCTCGTCCAATTCGCGTACCTCACGGGCTGGACCGGCGGGACTCCGGAGCCCGATGCGAGCGACGAATTCGCGTCCCTCGGGGAGCTGCGCGCGTGGGGCCGGTCGTATTATCCGGCGGCGCGCGCGTGGTTGGACGGTCTTGGTGAGGAGGAGCTACACCGGCGCGACCCCGTTCTGTGGCCAGAATTCGTCGAAGAGGCGATCGGGCAACACCCCGTGCCGATCCCGCTGGCGGACATGGTCATCCAGGTCGCCACGCACAGCACACAGCACCGTGCTCAAATCAACCGGAGGATCCGCGAACTCGGCGGGGATCCGCCCTTCATCGACTACGTGGCGTGGGCTTGGATGGGGAAGCCCGCGGCGAGCTGGACCGAGTAGACGACGTCCCGGACTCGGCAGCCGGCTTCCCGGACCTTTCACCGAGACCGTGACGCCGACTACGTTGGCGCGTCCGACGCCCATCGAGGAGCGCGCCGTGCCCCGCACCCCCGTCGCCCGAAGCGAGCCTCCGCCCTCGCGCCGCGACTTCCTGACCCGTATGGCGGGAGCGGCGCTCGTGCCCGGCCTCGGTCTCCGGCTCGACCACCCCGCCGGAGCCGGCAGCGTTCGGCGCGCCTTCGATGTCGCCGTCACCGGAGGGCACGTCATCGACCCCGCCGCGGGGATCGACGCCCTCAGGGACATCGGGATCACGGGTGGGCGCATCGTCGCGGTGGCGGAGCGCCTCGACCTCGACGGCACGCGCCGTGTGATCGACGCAACCGGGAGGGTGGTGACCCCGGGGCTCATCGACGGGCACGTGCACGTCTACGACGGCGTGGCGCAGGTCGGGGTCCAGCCGGAGGTCGTCGGGATCGTGAAGGGGGTCACGACGCTGATCGACGCCGGGTCCGCCGGTGCGACCACCTTCCCCGGCTTCCGGGAGTACGTGGTCCGCCCGGCGAGGACGCGCGTCCTCGCGCTGCTCAACATTGCGCGGCCGGGCATGACGGTCCCCAACGAGCTCGCCGACCTCGCCTGGGTCGACCCCGATGCGGCCGTGCGGGTCATCGAGTCCAACCGGGACGTCATCGTCGGCATCAAGGTGCGCATGCTGGCGGGAATCCCCGGAGGCGACGACCGGGAGGTCATGCGGAGGACGCGGGAGGCCGCCGACGCCGTCCAGCTCCCGATCGTGATGCACATCGGTGGACAAACCTCGCCCCTTCCCGAGCTCCTCGACTTCCTCCGCCCCGGCGACGTGGTGACGCACGTCCTCCGTCGGCAGGGCAGCGTCCTCGACAACGGGCGCCGCGTATATCCCGCGGTCGCA
>JANQME010000191.1 GCA_028280205.1 Longimicrobiales bacterium | reverse complement strand
CGACGTCGACGCCCTCGAGGACGTGCCGGGAAGCGGAGCGGGCTCGATCACCGTGCCGGGTGCCCTTTCGGGCTGGTCGGCGCTCGTCGAGACGTACGGCGAACTGACGCTCGCCGAGGTTCTGGCGCCGGCCATCCGTATCGCAGACGAGGGCTTCCCGGTCACGCCGATCATCGCACAGGACTGGGCCGGCTCGGTCGAGGGCCTCCGGCGGGACGAGGGGGCCGCCGCGACCTTCCTGATCGACGGGGAGGCGCCGAAGGCCGGCGACTGGTTCCGCAACCCCGACCTGGCTCGGACGTTCCGGCGGGTGGCGGAGGGCGGCCCCGGCACCTTCTACGGGGGCGCCCTCGGACGCGAGATCGTGGAGGGCGTCCGGGAGCTGGGCGGCTTCCTCACGCTCGACGACCTGGCGAGCCACGAGATCCGCTGGGTCGAGCCGCTGAGCGTCGAGTACCGGGGATACACGCTGCACGAGCTCCCCCCGGCCGGGCAGGGCATCGCGGCGCTCCAGATGCTGAAGATGCTGGAAGGCGTCGACTTCTCCTCGATGCGGCACAACTCCACCGAGTATCTGCACACCCTCATCGAGGCGAAGAAGCTCGCACACGCCGACCTCGCCCGGTACGTCGCCGACCCGGACCACATGGACGTGCGGCCGGAGACACTGCTCGACCCCGCCTACCTGGCCGGAAGGGCTTCGATGATCGACCCGACCCGCGCCGCCGACCGTCCCGATCCGGGCCACCTCGCGACCGACTCGGAGACGATCTACCTGACCGTGGCGGACCGGGACGGGAACATGATCTCGTTCATCAACTCCGTGTACGGCTACTTCGGCGCGCGCGTGGTCGTCCCGGGCACGGGGCTCATCCTCCAGAACCGGGGGGCGGGCTTCACCTTCGAGGAGGGCCACCCCAACCGCATCGCGCCGAACAAGCGACCCCTGCACACGATCATCCCGGCCTTCGTCACCCGTGACGGAGAGCCCTGGCTGGCCTACGGCGTCATGGGCGGATCCATGCAGCCGCAGGGCCACGTGCAGGTGCTCCTCAACCTGATCGAGTTCGGGATGGATCCGCAGGAGGCCATCGACGCAGTACGCTTCCGCCACCTCGGCGGGACGCGGGTGGCGATCGAGAACCTCGACCCGGGCGTCGCGGCGGAGCTCGAAGCGCTCGGCCACGAGCTGCGGGATCCCGAAGGCATCGCGTTCGGCGGCGCACAAGCCGTCCTCAAGCTTCCTCGCGGGTGGGCGGCGGCCTCCGATCCGCGCAAGGACGGCATGGCGGCGGGACGTTGAGGGGGGCGCCGGAACGATGAGCGGGCCGGATCACGTCATTCCCTTCGAGGATCTTCCCGAGGGGTTCGCGCAGAGCGTCGAGGAGCCGCCCGCGCAGCCTGCGGTCCCGCGGCCCGCTGCGACGATCGTGCTGCTGCGCGACGCGCCGGCGGGGCTCGAGCTGCTCCTCATGCGGCGCAATCGCAGCGCGGGCTTCGTCCCCGGCGCCTGGGTCTTTCCCGGAGGCCGGGTCGACGCGGCGGACTCCGCGTCCCGAGCCATCGCTCGGCTCGAGGGGCTGACGCCCGACGAAGCGGCCCGGCGACTCGGCTTGCACGACGCGGAGCTCCCCGCCATCGCCTTCTACCTCGCCGCGCTCCGCGAGGCGTTCGAGGAGACGGGGATCCTCGTCGCGAGCCGGGCGGACGGAAGCCCGCCCCCGAGCGCCGCCGAGGACGAGGAGGTGGACGCCTTGCGCCGTGCGCTCATGGACGACGAGGTCGACATCGGGGCGGCGGCCGAGAGGCTCGGGTGTCGGATCGCGGGCGGGGCGATCGAGTACATCGCGCACTGGATCACCCCTGAGGCCGAGCCGCGCCGCTACGACACCCGGTTCTTCGCGGCCCGGGTACCCGCGGAGGCGGCCGCCATCGTCGATCCCCGCGAGATGACCGCGGCGCTCTGGATCACCCCCGGCGAAGCGCTCGGACGGCTGGAGCGCGGAGAGCTGCCCATGGTCTTTCCCACCATCCGCACGATCGAGCAACTCGCCCCGTTCGACACCGCCCGGTCCGCGCTCGCGTCGTTCGCCGCCGCACCCGTCCGCACCGTTCTGCCCCGCCTCGTGACGACGCCGACAGGCATCGGGCTCGAAGTCGACGACTGACCTTTTTCCTTGATCGCGCGGCAGCACAGGGAAGAATTGTCCAGGGGCGGAGGTCCCGCGGACGGGGCCGCCCTCGCCGATCCTCTACCTCCCACAGCGTCATGGTCAGGACTCCCATCGCCCTCGCGCTCGCCGCGTCGTGCGCGCTGGCAGCAGCCCGTGACGTGTCCGCGCAGTTCGAGGGTCAGGCGCCGCTCGAGATCCTCTTCGGCTTCACGCTGATCGACGGGACCGGAGCACCACCCATCGAGGATGCCGCCATCGCCGTGCGCGGCAACCGGATCCTGACCGTGGGCCGTCGCCTGGAGCTCCTCTCGGGGCCGGATGCCCCGCGCGACGCGATCGCGACCAACCTCGGCGGGGGCTACGTGGTGCCCGGCCTCATCGACGCGCACGTCCACCTCGCGACTTCGCCGAACCGGGAGCGCGCCGAAGCCGAGCTGTACCGGATGCTGTACGGCGGCGTCACCGCCGTGCGCGACATGGCCGGCGACGCGCGTGCGCTGGCCTCGCTGGCACGGGACTCGCGCCTCGGGCTGATCCCGGCACCCGCCGTGTACTTCTCCGCGCTCATGGCGGGACCGTCCTTCGTGTCGGATCCGCGCCCCCAGTCCTCCGCCACCGGCGAGGTCGCCGGCGAGGTCCCCTGGATGCAGGCGATCACCCCGGAGACGGACCTCGTGGTCGCGGTGGCGCAGGCGAAGGGAACGTACGCCTCGGGAATCAAGATCTACGCGAATCTCGAGCCCGCGCTCGTGCGCGGGATCACCGCCGAGGCGCATCGGCAGGGGATGAAGGTCTGGGCGCATTCGATGGTCTTCCCTACCCGCCCGCTCTCGGTCGTGGAGGCGGGCGTCGACGTGATCTCACACGTGTGTCGGCTGGCGTGGGAAGGCATGGCCGAAGCGCCGACGCAGTACCACCACGATCAGGTGCCCCTGTACGGCAACTTCAGCGCCGGATCGCCGATCTTCACCGAGCTCTTCGACGCGATGCGCGCGAACGGAACGATCCTCGACGCGACGCTCGCGATGTACGCCCGGGCGGAGAACGACCCGGACGATCCCCTCTCCGATCGGTGCGATCTCGACTTCGCCCGTGCACTCGTCGGCCGTGCCGTCGCGGAGGGAATCCCGATCGTGGCCGGCACGGACTTCACCCTCCCCGTCGACGCTCCGTTCCCGGCGCTCCACGACGAGCTGGAGGAGCTGGTGCGCGGCGGAGGCCTGACGCCGATGCAGGCGATCGAATCCGCCACGCGGGTGGCCGCCGAGGCCATCGGCGTGGAGGAGACGCACGGGAAGCTCGAGCACGGACGGCCGGTCTCCTTCGTGCTCCTCTCGGGTGATCCGCTCGAGGACATCGCGAACCTGCGGACCGTCCGTGCGGTGTGGAAGGACGGGGAGCGATACGACCGTACGGCCTATCGCCGCACGGTGACCGAGGTCGAGTCGGAGCCCGCCGCGCCCGCGACGGGGCCCGCCGATCCCCAGGCGGCGCTGGACGGGTGGCTCCGGGCCTGGCGACGCTACGACCTCGACGCACTCGGCGAGGTGCTGCACCAGGACCCCAGCCTCACCTTCTTCCCGAACGACCGGGAAGGCGTCGTGGTCGGCTACGGTGCCGTGCGCGCCTACCACGAGGAGCTGGGCTTCGCGCCCGGCGGCTTCCAGCCCGACAGCGAGCTCTGGCTCGAGGACGTCCGCGTCGACTCCTTCGACGACGCCTCGGTGGTCACCGCAACCTGGCACTTCGGCAACCGCCTGCTCCGCGCCGAAGCGGCCCGCGGGCCGTTCACGATGCTGGTCTCGCGGACCCGCTCGGGCTACCGGATCACGCACCTGAGCATGGGAAACTACGGCGCCGTCAGCCCATCAGCTCCCAACGTCCCCGCACGCCTCGGGAGTCCGGGAACACCCGGTCCATCTGCTCGGCGGTGAGGTCGAACGTTCCGGCCACGACGCCCTTGAGCACCGCCCGCGTGTCGAGCGTCGGCCGCAGATCGCGCTCCTCGTAGAGCGCGCCGGAAGAGAGCCCCGGCCAGTCGGAGACGACGGCACTGCGGGCGAGGCGAGGTCCGATCACGAAGCCGGCCCCGGCCGTTCCGTGGTCCGTGCCGCCCGTTCCGTTGGGGCGCGCCGTGCGGCCGAACTCCGTCATCACGACCACCGTCGTGTTCGCCCAGGCCGGGCCGAGCTCGCCGCGCAGCGCCAGCACGCCTTCCGCGAGCCCGGCCAGGAGCCGATCGAGCTGACCACCGGCGAGCCCCTGGTTGGCGTGCGTGTCCCACCCGCTGAACTCGAGCGCCGCGACGTTCGGCCCGTCCGGCTCGCGCAGGAAGCGAGCGGCGGCACGCAGGATCGGGGTGAAGCGCGCGGCCGCACCACCCCCGCGGCGTCCGTCCATCGTCGCCTCGGACGGTGCTGCGCCGCGAAGCTGGAGCGCAGCCTCGAAGCGGTCGTGCAGATGCGCGTCGGCCCGGTAGAGCACACCGAGGCGCTCCAGGTAGGCGTCCCCCACGACGCCGAGCCGAGCCGGCGACCACGTGTCGACCGGAAAGGATCCCGTGAGCGACCTCGGCATTCCGGCCGCTACGGCGATGCCCGCTCGCTCGCCGTCCATGACCTGGAGCAGCCGATTCAGCCACCCGTCCGAAGAGCCGTCGGGACGGGCCAGCCCCGTCTCCAGGACCGCCTGTCCGTCGAAGTGTGAGCGCGTCCGGTACGGGATCGCCATGGCATGCAGGGCGAGGAGCTCCTCCTCTTCCCAGAGCTCCAGCCACGGGGCGAGTCCGTTCGCCAGGCCGAAGTCGGTGTCGAGCATCGCGAGCTCCCCCCGCCCGAACGCCAGGCGTCCCCGGACACCCTCGTACCCCGGATCGCCGACCGGCACGAGCGCGGCCAGCCCGTCGAAGCCTCCGCGCAGGAGAACGAACACCAACCGCCCGTCGGACGGTACCTGAGCGAACCGCGCCGTCGGCCAGACGAAGGTCGCGGCACCTCCCAGGCACATCCCGCGGATGAAGCTTCGGCGATCCATGATGTTCTCCTTCGATTCCGGAGTCAGCGCCACTGGAACGCCGGGCCGGCGAGGCCGAGCGCGAGCCGTTCCTCGGCATCGATCGAGCGGTCCGCCAGGAGTGCCCGGAGCGGATCGTCCGCCGTGACGTCCACGACGTCGAGGAGCAGCTCCGGTGCGTCGAGCATCGGTGAGTCCGCGCCCGGAGCGAGCCGGCGCCCCGGTCCTTCCCCGCGCGTCAGGGTGCGGGCGAGCTCCGCCCGGTTCATGAGCGAGTCCGGGTCGCTCCAGGCAGAGGCGACGTCCGGGTAGCCCTTGGGCGAGGGCGGCGCCCACGGCGTGTGTCGGAGTTGACGCAGGACCGCCACGCCCGCGTCGGGCGTCTCGCTCACCTCGAGGGCCCGCAGGCTCGAGATCAGCCACTCCTGCGGCGTTCGGAATTTGTCCGCGTCCGGAGCCCACGCCGACTCGAGATCCACGAGTGCCCGGGAGACGCGCAGCAGATCGCCCCGGGTCGAGCGGAAGACGCCCGCGATCTCCTCGATCGCATCGGGCGGAGGGGCGTCGGACACGAAGTGACGAACCAGCTTCTCGGCGAGGAAGAACGCCGTCGACGGATGTGCACACAGATCGCGGATCGCCGCCTCGCCCTCCTCGACGCCGGACTCCCGGTAGAGGACGTCCAGGACCGTCTTCGAGCCCGGCTCGTGGAGCGCCGGACGGAAGACGAAGCCGGGCGCGGCGGGGTCGGTCACCGCATCGAGCCGTGCGGATCCGCCGCCGCGTCGACCCCCACGTTCCCCCGTGGCGCCGCGCCGACCCCCACGCCCGCCGGCACCGCCCGACGAGTCTCGCCCACCCGGCTGGCCGGGCATGTCCACGCCCCAGCCGGTGAGGATCCGCGCCAGCGCTTCCACGTCGGCCTGCCCGTAGCCGGCGTCCACGCCCAGCGTGTGCAGCTCGAGGAGCTCGCGCGCGTAGTTCTCGTTCAGCCCGCGGGCGTTGCCCGAGCGGGCGGTTCGGGTCCCGGCCCACGAGCGCGGACCGACGGACTGCGCGTTGTCCAGGTAGAGGAGCATCGCGGGATGCCTCGCGGAAGCGAGCACCATCTCCTCGAACCTACCGAGCACGTGCGGCCGGATCACCGTCCGCTCGTAGTGCCCAGCGAGCGGGAGCACCTGCGGCTTCGCGGCGGAGACGCAGAGGTGATTGGACCAGAAGGCGACGAGTCGCTCGACGAAGGGCGTCCGGCTCTCGAGACGCGCGCTCAGGCCGACGGTGGTCTCCGCCAGCGCGATGTCCCGCAGCGCACGCCGCGCCTCGGCGGTCTCGTCTCGATCTCCGCTCCGGGCCGCCCGCCTCAATCGCCCGAGCGCCTCGAGCGCCTCCTCGAGTGAGACCGGTTCGTCGGGGTCCGGAGCCGAGCCCGCGTCGGCGACCGCCTCGAGCTGATCACGCAGCCACGCCCTCGGCTCCCCGATCCGCTCGCACTCTCCGACGCGCGCGCCGAGTCCGAAGCGGTTGAGCGCTCTGAGCTGTTCGTTCATCGCAAACCCCCTCGTCTTCCGATGAGAGGCGGCGCGGCCGGGCGACGTTAAGTTGCGCGCCCCCCGTCTCCGTCCCAGCGTCGGTCATGATCGAAGTGCCCGGCCCCTCGCCCCGATCCGAGTCGATCCCGGTGGCCCGACCCCTCCGGATCGTGAGGGCGCTCGTCGCGGCCACGGTTCTCGCGGCCGGCTGTACCGGGCCGGGCGCCGGCTCCGACGAGGCCGCACGCGAGGCGGAGCTCGCGATCCGCACCCTCATGGTAGCCTGGCAGAGCGCGGACCAGAGCGCCTTCGAAGAGCTCTTCCGGACGGACGCGGTCTACGACGACTTCCCCAACCAACACACCTACCAGGGCCTCCCGGAGATCGTCGGATACATGCAGGCGCTGCACGCCTGGGCCGACGACGTGTGGTTCAACATCGGCGCCGTGCACGTCACCGGAACCGGCGCCGTGGCCGAGTGGACGTTCTCGGCCGTTCAGGCCCGACCGATCGGGACCGAGGTGCCCGTCGCCACGGGCGCGGAGGTCGTCTCCAACGGGGTCACGATCATCGAGCTGGAGAACGGCCTCATCGTCCGGGCGGCGGACTACATGGACACGCGGCCCGTCATGCTCCAGCTCGGCGGCCGACTCGAGATGCCGGGCGGTTCGGTGCTCGAGCTGGACGGGGCGCGCTGAGGCCCGGCGTACACGCGCCCGGCCTCGCCGGGGTCACATCTGGCGGTACGCCGGCCCGCTCCCGCCCTCGCGGGGGGTCCAGCGCGGACCGAGCACGTCGGTCGCCTTGCAGACCACGCAGTTCGGCGCGTTCACGACGAGCGCGTCGCCGTCCCGCTCGTAGACGCCCGCCGGGCAGAGGTGGACGTACATCTCGGCCGCCTCCGGACTCACGTCCTCGCCCACGATGAGGTGCGACGGGATGTCGTCGCGCGTCTGATTCCCCGACTTGTAGACCGCGTCCACTTTCGAGAAGGTGAGCTTCCCGTCCGGCACGACCTCGAAGGGCTCGGGATCGAGCCGCTTCGGGTCGGCGGCGTCCTCCTCGACCGAGATCCTGCCGCCCGGGAAGGCCCCGCCGGTCAACGTCATGAGCCCGGCCTTCACGCCGCCGCGCACGAAGCCGCCCTTGAAGGCGAGCCGCATGTTCCGGTTCCGCTTCAGGTCCTTCATGATGACGCTCTCGTCCACGGCCTTCGTGTAGCCGGCCAGCGCCGCTCCGGACGTGTCGTCCCGCTTGAGCGCCTCGAAGATCTGCCGGGCAGCCAGGATCCCCGAGTGCATCGCGTAGTGAATCCCCTTGAGCGAGGAGACCTCGACGTAGCCGGCCGAATCACCGATGACGACCGCTCCGCGGCCGTGGCGCCTCTTCGCGACCGAGTAGTACCCGCCCTCCGGAATCGTCTTCGCGCCCCACTCGACCATCTCACCGCCGTCGAGCACGTCGCGGAAGAGCGGGTGGAGCTTCATGCGCTGCAGCGCCTCGTGAACGTCGAAGCGGGCATTGCGGTAGTCGAGGCCCACCACGAGCCCGAGTGCGACCAGGTCGTCCGCCATCGGATACATGAACGATCCGCCGAAGGCGTCGCTCGGGAGCGGCCACGCCATCGTGTGGACGATCCGGTCGAGCGGCCTCTTCACCTCCCACAGCTCCTTCACGCCCAGCGCGTAGATCTGCGGGTTCTCGCTCGTGACCCCCTGCCAGTCGTACCACGCCTGGGCGAGCGGCCCGCGCGAGCCCTCGGCGAGGACCGTGACGCGCGCCGTCAGGTCGACCGCGGGCATCGCATCGGAGCTCGCCGGCTCACCGTCGCGCCCCAGGCCGGACGGGGTGGTGCGCACGCCGATCACACCGTCGTCCTCCACCAGGAGCGAGTCGACCGGGAAGCCGGGGAAGACGTTCACGCCCATACCCTCGGCCCGCTCGCCGAGCCAGCGGACCATCTCGCAGATGGAGCCGATCCAGTTGCCGTGGTTCTTCATGGTGGGCGGTGTCGGGATGCGGAACGACTTCGACTCCGTGAGGACGTAGACGGCCTCCTTCCCGACGGGCCGGCGCAGCGGAAGCTCGTCCATCGGGACATCCGGGAAGAGCTCGCGGAACGCGCTCGGGTTCACGACGGCCCCGGAGAGGCTGTGCTCACCGAGCTGGCCGGCCTTCTCGAGCACGGCGATCTCGACCTCCCCGATCCCGCCTCCGTCCTCGTTGTCGCGCTCGACCAGCTTCGCGAGCTCGATGGCGCCCGCCAGGGCGCCCGGGCCGCCACCCACGAAGACGACGTCCATGGGGATCGACTCCTCGTCGGGATGCTCCGCGACGATGAGGCGGTCACTCGGGAGGGGCGGCTGGTCGTCGAGGGAACGGACGGTGCCGCGCAGGAGGCTCGTGCCCTCGGACATGCTGACTCCGTGGAAGATTCGGGCGGGGATCCGCGTCGGAAGACGCGTGTATCGAAGCGTCCTCCGAAGATCGCCAAGACGCTCCGGCGCCTGTACCCTCGGGCTCCCGGCGCGGTTCTGCTTCCGAACGGCCCCATGACCCACGATCGCCCGAGCACCCTCGGAGCGCTGAAGGAGAGCGGTTACGCGCACCGCTCCGTGAAGGACGAGATGCGCCATAACCTCGTGGTGAAGCTGAAGGCCGGGGACGACCTCTTCCCCGGCGTGAAGGGCTACGAGGACACGGTTGTGCCCCAGATCGTGAACGCGATCCTGGCGCGTCACGACTTCATCCTCCTCGGACTGCGCGGTCAGGCGAAGAGTCGGATCCTGCGCCAACTCGCCTCCTTCCTCGATCCCGAAGTCCCGATCCTCGCGGGGAGCGAGGTCAACGACGACCCGCTGAACCCGCTCTCCAAGTACGGGCGTCAGCTCGTGGAGGAACACGGAGACGACGCCCCGGTCGACTGGATCGAACGGGACGCCCGCTACGTCGAGAAGCTCGCAACGCCCGACGTGACGATCGCGGACATGATCGGAGATGTGGATCCGATCAAGGCGGCGCGCGGCGGCCACATCCTCGCCGACGAGCTCACGATCCACTACGGCCTGCTCCCCCGCGCCAACCGCGGGGTCTTCGCGATCAACGAGCTCCCCGATCTGGCCGGCAAGATCCAGGTGGGCCTCTTCAACATCCTCCAGGAGGGGGACGTGCAGGTGAAGGGGTACCCGATCCGCCTGGCCCTCGACGTCCTCCTCGTCTTCACCGCGAACCCGGAGGACTACACGGCGCGCGGGAAGATCATCACGCCGCTCAAGGACCGGATCGGTGCGGAGATCCGCACACACTACCCCGAGGATCTCGAGATCGGGGTGGACATCACCCGGCAGGAGGCGTGGACGGCGCGCGAGGACACGTGTGTCGAGATCCCCGAATTCCTCGAGGAGGTCGTCGAGCGGGTCGCCTTCGTGGCCCGGGACGACAAGCGCGTCGACCAGCGCTCCGGGGTGAGTCAGCGCATGCCGATCACCGTCATGGAGACCATCGTCTCGAACGCCGAGCGTCGGTCGCTCCGTCACGGCGAGGACATGGCCGTTCCGCGCATCGCCGACGTCTACGCCGCGCTCCCGGCGATTACCGGAAAGATGGAGCTGGAGTACGAGGGTGAGCTCCACGGCGGCGACCGCATCGCGAGGGAGCTGATTCAGCAGAGCTGCTCCCAGACGTTCGACGTACGGGCCGCGGGGGCCGACGTGGACGACATCGTCGACTACTTCGAGACGGGCGGCGCGCTCCAGGTCGGGGACGACTCCTCCTCCGAGGCGTGCGTGCGGGGGTTCGGCACCGTGCCGGGCCTCCTCGAACTCGTGGGCGACGTCGGCCTCGCGCCGGCCGCCACCGGCGACGGGCACCGGGCCGCCGCCTGCGAGCTCGTGCTCGAGGCCCTCGTCGCTCAGCGTCGCATCAGCCGGAGCACCGCGGGATACGCCCGAGCGCCGCATCAGAGTCCCAAGGGCAAGGGCTTCCAGGGCTTCGATCCGATGGGCGGTGGGCTGGAGGCGTAGGCGCCACTCCGTCCGGACCGTCAGGCGGCGTGCCGCAGCAGTCCGGCGAGAGCCTGCTCGAGGTCCGCCCACAGGTCGTCGACCGCCTCGAGACCCACGGAGAGGCGGAGCAGGTCGTCCGGGACACCCGAGGCCTCGCGGGCCGCGGCGTCCACGAACCGGTGGGTCAGGAGCGCGGGCGGCTGGATGAGCGTATCGACGGAGCCCAGCGACACCGCCGGCGTGACGAGGTTCAGCGACTCCACAACCCGCCGAGCCCCGTCCGCCCCACCGCTCACGCGGAAGGAGAGGACCGAGCCCGGCCCACGCTGCTGGGTGGCGAGCAGACGGTGTTCGATCGGATCGCCGGTGGCTCCCGGGAAATGGACCGCCTGGACGGCGGGATGGCCCGGGAGCCGGCCGGCGAGGACGCGGGCCGACTCCTGCTGCGCGCGCACCCGGAGCGGGAGCGTCTGA
>JANQME010000093.1 GCA_028280205.1 Longimicrobiales bacterium | reverse complement strand
GTCCGCCGCGCAGGACGCGACGAACGCCAGGAGGACGAGACGAACGATCACGTCTCGCGCGCGAAGATGCGCGCCGGATCGCGGAAGGACTTCAGCTCGATCGGATTGCCGCTCGGGTCGCGGAAGAACATCGTCGCCTGCTCACCGACCTCGCCCTGGAAGCGCACGCGCGGACCGATCTCGAAGACGACGTCGGCCCCCTGGAGGCGCTCCGCCAGCTCGTGCCACCGCTCCCAGTCGAGGATCGCGCCGAAGTGCGGCACGGGAACGCGATCGCCGTCGACCTCGTTGCCCGAGCCGCTCGACGCCGGCACGACGTGTGCGGTGATCTGGTGGCCGAAGAAGTCGAAGTCGATCCAGCGCTCCGCTTCCCGCCCGACGGCGCAGCCGAGCAGCCCGGCGTAGAACCCGCGCGCCGCCTCGAGGTCGTCGACCGGGAAGGCCAGGTGAAAGGGCGGGCGCTCCATGACGGGGAGCTTACCCGCGCTCATGCTCTCCAGCGCCCGTTCAGGGGCCGGGAACGCCGCCCGGCCGCCTTTTTCCTCTAGCGGTCCCGGGTGTGCGTCCGTAGTTAAGGAGGTGATGAGTCTCTGGGGAAGGCTGCTCTTGATCGCACTGCTGCCGTTCGTGGCCGTCGTGCCGGTCGACGCCTACGCCCGCTGCACCTTCCAGCCGATGACGTGCTGTCTTCCGGATCAGGAAGCGGACGACGCCTGCGGGAGCTGCTGCGAGGAGACGGACGAAGAGCCCTCCGAAGAATCCTCTCCCGGTTCCCCCACCGATTGCTGCTGCGTCACGACCGTGGTGGCCGAGACCGGCGAGCTCCGGGAAGCGACGACAGTCGCCCCGATGCGAGCGCCGGCAGTCCGCCTGAAGCGCCTCGTCGGCCGCACCGTCGAGCCGACGATCCCGCCGCCGGTGGCCTGAGTTTTCCCTGTCCGCGGGCGTCTCGGAAGGTCCGGGCCGCCCTCTCCGAACATCGAAACTCAGAAAGGAACCCACCATGAAGAAGTGGATCTACGCCGCGGTTGCGTCCGCGGCCCTCGCGCTCGGCATCTCGGCCCTCCAGCCGACCGAAGCTCCCGTCGCCGACCAGGCTTGCGTCACCGACTCGGGCTGCTGCCCGGACGGTCCGTGCTGCCCCGGCGCCTGCTGCGACTGAGCGCGTGAACTGAATCGAGAGGGCGGTCGTCCCGACGGGGCGGCCGCCCTCTCTCTATTCCGCGCGCAGCCACCAGAGCAGGAAGGCGCAGCGGTCCCCGTCGACTTCGCGGTCGATCCCCGGCCTCGACACGTCGACGGCCACGGGGCGCAGCCCGCGCGCGTCCGCGATCGAGCCGTGCAACAGGCTCGGGAAGAAGAGCGAGCGGATGCCCGGGTAGCCGAAGTCCGAGACCCTCGTGCGCGGAAGCGGATCCAGTCGGGCGTCGCCGCCCGTGAGAAAGTCGCCGGACCACGCCACGACCTGGCTCGAGCCCGGCTCGTTGAGGAACAGCGGCGCGGCGTCGTCGCGCATCCAGAACTTGCCCGCGGACGCGAACGAGCGCTCTTCCGCGTGATCCGCCTCGTAGCTCGAGTGCCGAGTGAGCTCGCGACGCTTCGTGTCGTAGCTCCAGAACTCGATCGCGCGTAGGTAGCCCTCGAAGGGATGCTTCGTCCGGGCGATGGCGAGCCGGCTCCAGTCGTCGGAGCGGAGCGGCTGCATGTCGAAGGCCCACGACTCCCCCTCGATGGCCGGGAAGGCCTCCCACAGGAGCACGTTTCCCTCCCAGTCGAGGTGCACGAGCTCCGCGTTGCGATTCGGGTCGCGGTCCACCGAGCCCAGCAGCACGGGACCTTCGTCCGTCGCCGCGACCTGCGGGTAGAAGAACGCCGTCTGCTCTCCGTAGACCACGGGCTCCGA
>JANQME010000230.1 GCA_028280205.1 Longimicrobiales bacterium | reverse complement strand
ACGTCGTCCACACCGCGGACGCCGTGAAGATCGAGTTCGCGACCGGGCAGGTGGTCGACGCCGACGTCGTTGCGTCCGACCCCATCTCGGACCTGGCGCTGCTCCGTCTGTCGGAAGCGGTGTCCGGGATCGAGCCAGCGATCCTGGCCGACTCCGACCACACTGCGGTCGGCGAGGACGTCTTCGTCGTCGGTGCTCCCTACGGCTTCAGCCACTCGCTCACCGTCGGATACGTCTCCGGGCGACACGTGGACACCCTAGACGACCTCGGATCGGCGAAGATCGAGGTGCTTCAGACGGACGCGGCGATCAACGAGGGGAACTCCGGCGGGCCGATGTTCAACATGGACGGTGAGGTGGTGGGCATCGTGAGCTACATCTACACCCAGTCCGGAGGTTTCGAGGGGCTCGGCTTCGTAATCGCGTCGAACACGGTTCGCGAGGTCCTGTTCGAGCACCCCGGCGTCTGGACCGGCATGACGGGCATCGTGGTCGACGGCCCGATCGCGAAAGCGTTCAACCTCCCGCAGGACGCCGGCTTCCTGGTGCAGAAGATCGCGACCGGCTCCCCCGCCGACCGACTCGGGCTTCGAGCAGGCCGCCTGCCCGCCACCATCCTGGATCGACCGATTCTGTTGGGTGGAGACGTCATCCTCTCCATCGACGGGATTCCGATGACGCCGACGCGGATCCCGGCGATCAGGGAGCACCTCTCCTCGATCGACGAGAGCGACGGGATTTCGGTCGTGGTGTTCCGGGACGGACGAAGGGTGCGGCTCGAAGCGAGACGCTGACGCCCGAAGCGACGTCACCGGTCGTTGCGAGCCGGGACGCCCCGTCTCACTGTGCCCGGGAGCGCCCCCACTTCCGAGCGAAGGAGGCCAGCCGGTCGTGTCGATGCACCCGCTTGCCGCCGTGGAGCTGACTCTGCGGCTCCTGACCCTCGCACTCGCCGTCTGGTGGACCTTCCGGCTCAGGGATCGGCTCATGGCTCTGCTCGCCATGCTTGCGACCATGACGTCGGTCTGGGTGCTGGCCAACGTCGGAGGGGACCACCCGCTGAGCCTGCACCTGACGTCGCTCGTCGCGAGTATCGGCGTCTTCTTCGTTGTCGTTATTTCAGCGCAGGTACTTTCGAAGCGCTTGGAAGCCCGCAGGGCCTTGGAGAGATCGGAGGAGGAAAGCCGCCTCACACTCTCCGAGACCGCCGACGCGGTGTTCGTGACCGACCACGTCGGGCGCTTCATCCGCGTCTGGCCCAACGTACGGGCGGTCTTCGGCCTATCGCCGGAACAGTTCCTCGGGCTCGGCAGCGTCGCCGGCCTGTTCGGGAGCGATTTCCCCTCGCCCGATGCGAGTGACCCCGCAGCAGGGCTCGAGAACCTCGAGCGGAGCTATGCGACACCTTCGGGAGAGGACCGCACTGTTCTGGTCGAGGCCCGACCGATCCCGATCGAGGGAGGCGGACTCCTCTTCACATGTCGGGACGTCACTCGACGAAAGACGGATCGGGAGGCCCTCGACGAGGCGCTGGCCGAGGTCACCGTCCTGCGGGACCGTCTCGCGCAGGAGAACCGCTACCTGCACGAGGAGATTCGACTCCGTCACAACTTCGGAGAGATCATCGGCGGGAGCACCGCCATCAGGAGTGCCCTCCAGCGGGTCGAGCGGGTCGCGAGCACCGACGCGACGGTCCTGATCACCGGGGAAACCGGCGTCGGCAAGGAGCTGTTCGCACGCGCCGTACACGAGTTGAGCCCGAGGAGCAGGCTCCGACTGGTGAAGGTCGACTGCGCAGCTCTGCCGCCCACACTCGTGGAGAGCGAGCTCTTCGGACACGAACGGGGCGCTTTCACGGGCGCCACGGGACGAAAGATCGGACGCTTCGAGCTCGCCGACGGCGGCACGCTGTTCCTGGACGAGGTCGGCGAGCTTCCGCTGGAGCTCCAGCCGAAGCTCCTCCGCTTCCTGCAGGAGGGCGAGTTCGAGCGGGTCGGCGGCGCCCGGACCCTGAAGGTCGACGTACGCGTCGTCGCGGCGACGAACCGATCGCTGGAGCGGGAAGTCGAGGAGGGACGCTTCCGCTCCGACCTCCTCTACCGGTTGAACGTCTTCCCGATCTCGGTTCCCCCGCTTCGAGACCGGAAGGAAGATCTGCCGCTGCTGGTCGACTTCTTTCTCGAGCGCAACGCGGTCCGACTCGGAAAGCCACTCGACGGCGTGAGCCCGCGATCGATGGCCCGACTCCGTGCCCATCATTGGCCCGGGAACGTGCGGGAGCTCCGCAACATCATCGAGAAGTCGGCCATCGATGCGCGGAGCTCGACGGTCGAAGTACGGCTCGCGCCGGTCGACGGAAGTGGTTCGGACCCTGCCGCGACGGGCGCGGTGCGGCGGTGGGAGGACTTGCAGAGGACTCACATCACCGGCGTTCTCGAAGCCCATGGCTGGCGGATCGAAGGGAAGGGCGGCGCCGCCGCGACGCTCGGCTTGAACCCGAGCACCCTGCGCTCCCGAATCAAGAAGCTCGGCATCGAGCGCGCATAGGGAGTCCGAGCCATGAGCCTGCCCGTGGTGGCCGAGTACGTCGGCTTCGGCCTCCGATTCGTGGCGCTGGGTCTCGCGATCTGGTGGATCGTGAAGACGCGCGACGTGCTCATGGCCACGTTCGCGGGTCTCCTCGCGCTGCTTGCGCCGATCCCGCCGCTGCTCGCGTACTTCGCCGGGAGCAGCTTGGCGCTCGAGGTCCTCACGCCGATCAGCCTCGTGGGAACGTGGGTCACGGGAACCGTTCTGATCGCGAGCGTGCCGTTCGTCGGCAGGACGCTGCAGGATCGTCGCGACGCCGGGGATGAGCTCGAGCGGAACGAGGCCTTCACGCGCCTGACACTCGACAGCATCCGCGACGCGGTGTTCCTCACCGACGACCACGGTCGGTTCACGCACGTCTGGCAGAACATCGCGGCCCTCGGCGTCTCACCCGAAGAGGCACTCGAGGTCCAACGGGCCGCCGACATCATGGGGGGCGACTTCGAGCTCCCCGGCGACGGAGAGCTGAAGGACAGGGTGTGGAACGTCGAGTGCCCGGACGGGGAGAGCCGGGTGTTCCTGGTCAACGCCCGACGGACGACGATCGGTCCGGGCCGGGTGCTCTTCACGTGCCGGGACATCACGGAGCGTGAGCGCCACCGCAGAGCGCTCGAGAAGGCCCTGGCCGAGACGAGTGAGCTTCAGGAGCGCCTCGCAGCCGAGAACTTCTACCTCCGGGAGGAGGTCGGACGGCAGCAGCGCTCGGAGGAGATGGTAGGAAGCTCCGCCGCGACGCTGCAGATGCTGGAGCAGGTGAGCCGGGTCGCGAACACCGACACGACCGTGCTCATCCGGGGTGAGACCGGCGTGGGAAAGGAGCTGGTCGCCCGCGCG
Organism: Longimicrobiales bacterium; assembly: GCA_028280205.1. Lineage (GTDB taxonomy): Bacteria > Gemmatimonadota > Gemmatimonadetes > Longimicrobiales > Gaopeijiaceae > UBA2589. The sequence continues at coordinate 7,758 of JANQME010000230.1, read as the reverse complement.
ATCCACAACATGAGCGCCCGCCGGAACCGTTCCCTGGTGCGGGTCAACGCCGCCGCGCTTCCGCCCTCGCTGATGGAGAGCGAGCTCTTCGGCCACGAACGAGGCGCCTTCACCGGAGCGACCCGACGCAAGGCCGGGCGCTTCGAGCTCGCCGACGGCGGCACCCTCTTCCTCGACGAGATCGGCGAGCTCCCGTTGGAGCTCCAGCCCAAGATCCTGCGGGCGCTGCAGGACGGCACGTTCGAACGGGTGGGCGGCACCGAGACGCTCGAGGTGGACGTGCGTGTCCTGGCGGCCACCAATCGCACGTTGGAGACCCGCGTCGCCGAAGGGGCGTTTCGGGCAGATCTCCTCTACCGGTTGAATGTCTACCCGATCGACGTCCCGCCCCTGCGAGACAGAAAGGAAGACGTCCCGCTCCTCGTGAGCTTCTTCCTGGAGAGCGCGGCTCGTCGTCTCGGGAAGGCGATCGAGGGCGTCTCGGCCGAATCGATGCGGCGGATGATGGAGTACGACTGGCCCGGGAACATCCGGCAGCTCGAGCACGTCCTCGAGCGAGCGGCGATCCGATCCGAAACGCCGATGCTGAGAATTGCGGACGAGGATCTCGGCTCCGCCGAGGAAGGAGCCGCACGAACCGCGGCTCCGGCGTCGGACCGGTTGGAGGACGTGGAACGGGCGCACTTCACGACGATCCTCGAGCAGACGGACTGGACGGTGGAAGGGCCGGGGGGGGCCGCCACCGTACTGGGCCTGAACCCGAGCACGTTGCGTTCTCGACTCAAGAAGCTGGGGATCCGCCGGCCGTCTTGAGACCGCCGTCCGGACCCCGTGACATCTCGCGGTTTCCGTGAAATCGCGCGCCGACGCCGCGTCGACCCCCCTGTTCGTCATCGGGAGACATACCCGTAACCCTCTGTCCCGCAAGTTCTTGGATCGACGATTAGAGCGACGCGTCGTCTGGCATCCTCCCTGCCTAGTGGAGATCCGTCCGGAATCCACATACGAAACGGAGACTTATGATGAACGCGGCATTCGCGCTTTGGATCGGATCCATGATGGCGGTCACGCCCCTTTCCACACCCTCCGTCGACAGAAGCGGCGCCGATGACCCGGACGCCGTCCTCGGGGTCTGGTTGACCGAGCTGGGCGACGCACACGTCGAGATCTTTCGGTGCGACGAGCAGTACTGCGGTCGGATCGTGTGGCAGAGCGAGCCCGACCCGGAGGTCGACCGCGTCGGCTTCATCGTGCTCGAGGGATTCACGTACGACGCCGAGGACGAGGAGTGGAAGGACGGCAAGATCATCAGACCGGCCAACGGCAAAGCCCGAGACGCGAAGCTGGAGCTCGAGGATGCGGAGACGCTGAAGATCAAGGTGTCGGCGGGCTTCCGGGGCCGAACCCTCGAATGGACCCGAGTGCCCGACGGCTCGTCGTGACGCCCGGCTTCGGAGATCGCCCGTGAGCCACCCGAGCACCGCCAAGAGACGCCGCCTCCTCGCGGTGATGTTCACGGACGTCGTCGGGTACACGACGCTCATGCAGCAGGACGAGGAGTCCGCCCGTATCGCCCGACGACGTCACCGGGAGGAGCTGGAGGCCGCGGTCGAGGCGCACGGCGGTGACCTGCTCCAGTATCTGGGTGACGGAAGCCTCACCGTGTTCCCCAACGTCGTGGACGCGGTTCAGGCCGCGATCGAGGTCCAGAAGGGCCTTCGCGAAGACCCCGCCGTGCCGCTACGGATCGGGATCCACCAGGGGGACATCGCCTACGACACCCAAGGTGCCTACGGCGACAGCCTCAACATCGCGGCTCGGATCCAGTCGCTGGGCACGGCGGGCAGCATTCTGATCTCCGCGAAGGCATACGACGAGATCAAGAATCAACCCGACATCGCGACGACGTCGCTCGGCGAATTCGAGCTGAAAAACGTCGACCATTCGCTCGAGGTTTTCGGAATCGTCTCGGAGGAGCTCGCCGTACCCGATCGCGACGATCTTCTCCGTCGCGCCCGAACGCCGCCCCCCGACGCCTTCGATGCTCACGGCGGAATCACGAGGCTCAACGTTGCGCTGGAGGGCCGATACCGCGTGCAGCGCCGGCTCGGCGAAGGCGGCATGGCGACGGTCTATCTGGCGGACGATCTGCGGCACGAGCGTAGCGTCGCCCTGAAGATCATGAAGCCCGAGCTCGCGGCGGCCGTGGGAGCCGATCGCTTCCTGGCGGAGATCAAGACCACGGCCAACCTCCAACATCCCCGGATCCTTCCCCTCTTCGACTCCGGCCAGGCCGGTCCGTTCCTCTTCTACGTCATGCCGTACGTCGAGGGGGAAAGCCTCCGCGAACGGCTGGACCGCGAGGGACAACTGCCCGTCGAGGACGCGGTGCGGATCGCAAGGAGCGTCGGCGAAGCACTCGACTACGCGCACCGCCGGGGCGTGATCCACCGGGACGTCACACCGGGCAACGTCCTCCTTCAGGACGGGATGCCGGTGATCTCGGACTTCGGGATCGCGCTCGCGGCCAGGTCGGCGGGTTCCGGCCGGCTCACCGAGACCGGGCGATCGGTCGGGACCCCGTACTACATGAGCCCCGAGCAGGCGTCGGCGGACCGCGAGCCGACCGCGGCCAGCGATGTGTATTCGCTCGGTTGCGTCTTGTACGAGATGCTCGTCGGCGAGCCCCCGCACACCGGCTCGAGCGCGCACGCGGTGCTGGCGAAGATCCTCACCGGGGATACCCCGGCTCCGGTGAAGGCCCGGACCGCCGTTCCGGCCCACGTGGACGGAGCCGTCCGAAAGGCGTTGGAGAAGCTCCCCGCGGATCGCTTCACGAATGCACTGCAGTTCGTAAACGCGCTCGACGACCCGACGTTTCGATACGGGGGAGACACCCTGGCGAGCTCGGCGGACGCTCGTCGCTGGGCCTCCATGAGCGCCGTCTTCGCCATCGCGGCCCTCGTGTTCGCCTCGGCGCTGGCATGGTCGCTCCTTCGCCCGGGTCCTCCTCCGCCCGTCGCCCGGTTTTCGTTGCCGTTCGAGGAGGGGCAGGCGCCGAAGTCGAGGTACGTTCAGTTTCTGGCGGACAACTCCGGGGTCGCGTACGTCGGCCAGGGACCGTCCGGCGAAAGCACACAGCTCTGGATCCGAAGGTGGGAGCGGTTCGACGCGACTCGCGTGCCGGGAACGGAAGGAGTCACGACGTTTCGGCTTTCGCCCGACGGCCGCGAGGTCGCCTTCGCAACCGGTCTCGCCGGGCCCCTGCGCGTCGTGCCGCTCGAAGGGGGACCCGGCCGTACGCTCGTTGATCACGCGGGCCCCGTCTACGAGTGGGCGCCGGACGGCAAGGTGTACTTCACCATCCCGTCGGCCCGGGCGCTCGGCAGCACGCCGGAAGACGGGCAGGCGTCGGGTGTGATCGATACGCTTACGACGTTGCGCGCCGGTGAGTCGGCCCACGCGTATCTTCGTGTCCTGCCGGGCGGCGAGATGGCCGTGTTCGAGGTTTTTCGGGCGATCGGGGGTCGCGACGCGGAGGTCTGGGCGCTCGATCTCGCCACCGGAGAGCGACACTTCCTCGCCGACGGACACACGCCGTCCCATGCCCCCACGGGTCACCTGCTCTACGGGCGACTCGACGGCGTCCTGATGGCGGCTCCCATCGATCCCGTCACCGCCACGCTGCTGGGCTCGGCCCAGCCGATCGCGGAAGGTCTCGCGGTGATGGAGCCGTTCGGGGTCATGACGTACGCGATGTCGGAGGACGGTACGCTGGTCTACGTCCGCCACGTCACCGATCCTTCGGCGGGCACCAATCGAGCCGTGTGGATGACGCGGACCGGTCAGACCCGGCCGGTCGACCCGGAGTGGCGGTTCACCGCCGTCGAGAACCCGAGTGTGGCACTCTCCCCGAGCGGAGATCGCCTCGCGATCACGGCTCACCTCGAAGGGAACGACGACATCTGGGTGAAGCGGCTTCCGGACGGAGCGCCTGAGCGGCTCACCTTCGACGATGGAGACGAGAACGGCGCCCGCTGGAGCGGCGACGGCCGCTTCGTGATCTTCCTCAAGGAAGAGGGGGGAAGCTACGACGTTTGGCGCGCGCGAGCCGACGGCAGCGGCGCGCCGGAGTTGCTGCTCGACGCAGAGCAGAGCCTCCATCAGGTACGGGCGACTCCGGACGGTCGCTGGATCGTCGCCCGCCGGGTGCGCTCGTCGGAACGGAAGGCGAGCGGGACGTCGTCGGCTTTCGACCCGGCATCGACAGCATCGCCGCTCCCCTCGTCGCGACGCCCGGCGTCGCGGAACAGGACCCGGCCCTGTCGCCCGACGGACGCTGGCTCGCGTACACCTCCGAAGAATCGGGTCGAGACGAGGTCTACGTGGTGCCGTTTCCCGACGTCGGGTCGACCCCGATCCGCATCTCCACCGAGGGAGGACGCTCCCCACGATGGTCGTCCGATGGGGACGAGCTGTTCTTCGTCGACGCGGACCGGAGTCTCGTCGCGGTCGACGTCACGACCGACCCGGAGTTCCTGGTGCTCCGGAGGCGGGCGCTCTTCACGCTCGGGCCCGAGCACACGCTGCTGGAGGGCACCGACTTCTACGACGTGTCCCGTGACGACGAGCGGTTTCTCATGGCGCCCTTGGCACCCCCGACGCCGGGCACCGCTACCGACCTCATGGTCGTTCAGGGCTTCTCGGAGGAGTTGCGCCGACGGACTTCGGGCAGGTGAGGCCGGCCGGGCCCGCACCGACGAGTGCGCCGCGGCGAGCCGGAACGGGAGCCCTCACTTACAACGTAGTTGACACGGGTCTCCGGCAGGACTAGGCTCACTCACGTTGTGAGTCTCGAGGCGGGACGTGTCACGTCCAGCCCGCAATCGAGGGAGGGGGACGATGGGCAGGGATCGCCTCGGCGAGTTCGAGCATCAGGTACTCCTCGCGACCGTGCGGCTGGGCGGGGAGGCGTACAGCGTCCCGCTCGTTCTGGAGCTGGAGGCGCGGACCGGACGGGAGGTCTCCCAGTCTTCCGTCTTCATCGTCCTTCAGCGCCTGGAGAAGAAGGGTCTCCTCTCGTCGCGCATGGACGACTCCTGGAAGGAGAAGACGGGACGGGTGCGTCGTTACTTCCGCCTCACCCCCGAGGGGATGGAGCGCCTGAAGGAGACACGTCGCGATCTCATCTCGCTCTGGGACGGGATCGGCGCCACCCTGGACGAAGCATGAGCGGCACCCGGCGGAGAGCGCCCGCTCCGGGCATCGTGGCGCACGCCGTCTTTCGGCGGAAGCTCGACCCGGAGCAGTGGACCCGTCTCCGAGACGAGCTGCTCGAGCTGCACGAGCTCCGGGCCGCGGCGTCGGACCGCGCGACCGCGGATCGCTGGCTGCGACGCGAATACCGACGGCTCGCCGTGCGTCTCACCTTCGGCGCCCGCCTCGATGGCATCCCGTCGCCGGCGGACGTGCGAGCCGATACCCTGCCCAACCTCGTGCTCGATGTCCGGCAGAGCCTCGCGGGACTCGCTCGCGTTCCGGTCTTCACCACGGCGGTCGTCACCATCGTCGGACTCGGCATCGGTGGCACATCGCTCGTTTTCGCGATCGTCCACTCCGTTCTCATCGCGCCCCTGCCCTATCCGGACGGCGATCGGATGGTGCTCCTCCGCACGGTCGCGGCGGAGCAGATGTGGGGCACCTCGATGGCCGACGTCCACGCGCTCTTCGAGACTCCGCCGGCGGCGTTCGAGGGGATCGCGGCCTATTCGCGATCGACCGCCCGGGTCGCGACGGGACCGGACGTGGAGCTGTTACCGATCAAGCACGTCACGCCCGGCTACTTTCCCCTCCTGGGCCACGACCCGATCGTCGGGCGGCACTTCGAAGAGAGCGAAGGTCGTCCCGGTGGCGCGCCGGCGGTGCTCATCACCGAGGGGTTTCGGCTGCGGAGCTTCGCGGCCGGCTCCGACGTCGTGGGCCGATCGCTCCTGGTGAACGGTGAGCCGAATACGATCGTCGGGGTGCTCCCCGATCGACTCGGACCACTCGACCGCACGGTCGAGGTGTTTCCGGTCCTCGTGGTCGACGTCCCGCCCAGAAAGGGTCCCTTCTTCTACCCGACGATCGCCCGGCTACGAGAGGACTCGGACCCGGCGACTGCGCGAGCGCAGCTGACGGCACTCTCCGAACGCATTTTCCCGATCTGGCAGGATTCCTTCACGCAACGGAACGCCGTGCTCGGCTTCGTCGACCTGAAGCAGGCGGTGGTCGGCGACGTCGGGCGCACGCTCCTGACCGTGCTCACCGCGGTCGGCTTCCTGCTCATGATCGGGTCGGCGAACGCGGCGAGCCTCCTGGTCGCACGTGGGGTCACCCGCACACGCGAGATGGCCGTGCGGTCCGCGCTCGGCGCCTCGACGCTGCGCATCGGTCGACTGCTCCTCGCGGAGGCCTTCGTCATCGCCGCGGCCGCCGCAGCGCTGGGCTTCGTCATCACCTTGGCGGGTCTCGAGACGGTCCGGCGATTCGGGGTCGGCCATCTGCCTCGCGTCCAGGAAATCGAACTGGGCCCGCCGGCCGTCGGGTTCCTTCTTTTCGTGGTCGTGGGAAGCTGGCTGCTGTTCGGGCTGGTCGCCGGGATCGCCACCGCCCGGAACCGCACGAGTGGGATCGCGTCGACGAGCGTTCGGGCCACGGCCGGGCGCGGCATGCTGCTCCTGCGGCGCGCACTCGCCGCGGGCCAGTTCGCGGTCACGGTGCCCCTGCTCGCGGGTGCGGTGCTGCTCATCGAATCGCTCGGCAACGTCGAGGGCGAGAGCTATGGGTTCGACCCCGAGGGTGTCGTTTCGATGCTCGTGACGCTGCCGGAGGAACAGTTCCCTACGTGGGCCGATGTCCGGGCCTTCTGGTCGACGACCCTGCCCGAGATCGAGGCCCTCCCCGGCGTCCTGTCGGCCGGCCTCGCCGACGCCCGACCGCCCCAGCCCCTCCAGGGCGGCAACAACTTCGTCCTGGCCGACCGCCCCACGCGCCCCGGAGACCCACCCCTCACGGCGCCGTGGATCACGGCGGATCACGGCTTCTTTCGCACCCTGGGCCTTCGCGCGGTCGACGGACGCCTGTACGACCCCGTGCCGATGGACACGATGCGACACGCCGTGGTCGACGAGAGCTGGGCGGCGCGCTTCTACGCGGAAGGCTCCCCGGTCGGACGTCGCTTCCGTTCCGGCGGATGTACGATCGACGGATGTCCGTGGGTGGAGATCGTCGGCGTCGTGCAAGACGTGAAGACGTCGGGGCTCGACGACACCCGAAGGTTGGGCACCATCTACTACGACTTCGCTCGGGACAGCTACTCGTCGATCTGGCTGCACGTTCGGGCGCAGGGCGACGCGCTGAGCGTGGTGCCCGGCGTGCGCGCCGCAATCCGGGCAATCGACGAAGGCGTTCCCGTCGGAGACGTGCGGACGGTGCGCGACCTGGCCACGGAGTCGCTCGCGGGCCGACGGTATACGAGCACGCTGGTCGCCCTACTCGCGGCGATCGCCCTGCTCCTCTCGCTGGTCGGGGTGTATGGCGTCATGGCGTACTACGTCCGCCAGCACGTGCGCGACATCGGGATCCGGATCGCGCTCGGTGGGGGACCAAAGACGGCGCTCGGACTCGTCCTGCGGCGCGGCATGACGGTCGCGGGTCTCGGGACGCTCGTTGGGCTCGTCGCGACCCCGGCACTCACGCGCCTCCTCACCGGCCTCC
>JANQME010000057.1 GCA_028280205.1 Longimicrobiales bacterium | reverse complement strand
GCCGCCCTCTGCGTCGAGAGTGGGATCACACGGCCCGCCCGCCTGAGGGTCAGTTCCGCGATCCGGGTGCCCGCCACCTGGGGCTTCGTGCGCCCGACGATCGTGCTCCCGCCGCAGCACCGGCGCTGGTCGCGGGAGACGCTCGACCGCGTGCTGCTCCACGAGCTCGCGCACGTCGAGCGGGGCGACTGCGCGACGTACCTGGTCGGCGAGCTCGCCCGGGCAGTGCATTGGCCCAACCCGCTCGCCTGGTACGCCGTGCGCCGTCAGCGCATCGAGAGTGAGCACGCCTGCGACGATCTCGTACTGGAGTGGGGTGAGGGCTCGGCGAGCGAGTACGCCGCGGATCTCCTTGCTCTCGCGCGCTCCCTGGGACCCGGTCGGCCGCTGCCGAGCGCGGCGCTCGCCATGGCACGCCCGTCGGCGCTCTCGCGGCGTGTCCGTGCGGTACTCGATCCGGAGGCGCGGCGTGGCCGAGTGACGCGCGCCCGGGTGCTCGCCGCGGCGCTGAGTGCGACGCTGGTCTGTCTGCTGACGACGGCCGTTGTGCCGGTGGCCCAGGCCCGAGAGGTGCCGGAGCGTCCGAGCACGTCGGTAGGATCCGAAGCACCCGACTCCCCGCGCCCCCTCCCGGCGCTGCGCTCCGCCCAGGCTGAGCCGACCCCTTTCGCGGCCCTTCGCCCCGAGGAGGCGGAGCCGGCGCTACCGCTTCCCGTCGAGCCGCCGGAACCGGTTCACCCGCCGACGCCGGGCACGACCCCCGCGCGCGCAGCGCCACAGGCCCAGGAGTACTGCGCCGATGGCGGCGAGGGGCGGCGATCGACGTCGATCAACTCGGACGACGACTACATCCGCATTCGATGGGAGACCGACGATTGCCGCGTCGAGATCGAGATGCACGGTGAGGTCGACTTCAGCGCCGACGACACGCGCGTGGTGTCGATGGGACGAGGCACGCTCTTCCAGGTCGAAGAGCGCATACGGGGCGAGCGGCGTCGCGTGCGCCTGGAGGGAGGCCGGAACGGGGCCGTCGAGCGGCGCTTCTGGATCGACGGAGAGGAGGTGGGGTGGGGACCCGAGGCCGAGGCGTGGCTCGCCCGGATTCTGCCGGAGCTCTTCCGTCACACGACGATCAACGCCGAGGCGCGCGTGCGCCGCATGCTCGCCGACGGAGGACCGGAACGGGTGTTCGCGGAGACCGACCTCATTCACAGCGACCACGTGATGCGGGTGTACCTCCAGATTCTCATGCGGGAGGCTGATCTCACCGAGCGGGAGTACGCGCGGGTGATCGACGCGGCAGCCGGGATCGACTCCGATCACACCTCCGCCGAGCTGCTGCTCTCGGTCGTCGCCGAGGCCGGCATGCGCGACGCCTTCCAGGAGCCGATGCTGCGGGCCGCGGAGGGCATCGACTCCGACCATCAGAAGACACGGGTCCTGCAGACGCTACTCGACTCCGACCTCACGAGCGCGCAGTTCGATGCCGTGCTGGACGTCGCCAGTGGGATCGACTCCGACCACAACCTGAGCATGGTGCTCATCTCCGTGGCGCGGCAGGACGACCTGAGCAATGTCGGAAGGGCGAGCTTCCTGCGCGCCGTCCGCACGATCGAGTCGGACCACAATCGCGCACAGGTCATCGACGCCTTGCTCGATGTCGCGACCCTCCCGGACGACGAGCTCGACACCGTGCTCCGCATGACCGACGGCATGGACTCCGATCACCAGCGGGGTCGGGTGCTTCAGCGCATCGCGCGGGAGTACGAGCTCAGCGGTCGCCAGCTCGAGGCGTATCTGGAGAGCGCGAGCCGGATCGACTCCGACCACGAGCTCCAGGTGACGGCGGAGGTGGTGATCGACGCCCCCGCCTTCGGCCCAGCTCAACTCGACCTCGTGATCGAGCTACTCGATCGCGTCGACTCCGATCACTCGAAGGGGGTCGTCTTGCGGAGCCTCATCCGGCGTCACGAGCTCGACGCGCGCCAAGTGGCGGCAGCGGTCACCGCCGCATCCAGGATCGACTCCGATCACGAGCTCGGCACGACCTTGACCACGCTCATCGAGGACGAGCGCCTCGACGATCGGGGCACGCTCGCCGTGCTGGGCAGCGCCGGTCGGATCGGGTCGAGCCACCAGCGCTCGACGGTGCTTCTCACCCTCGCCCGTCGCGTCGAGCTGGAGGGGGAGAGTCGAGATCGCTACATCGCGCTTGCCGAGGATCTGAGCCGTCACGATCGAGATCGTGCGCTCGCTGCACTCGCGACGTCGCCCGGACGATGAGTCCGAGGCTGCACGGTGTTCGCCGACCATCAGAACCGGTTGCGGTCACCCCCGACGTCCAGCACGAAGGCGAGAAACAGGGCGAGGCCGCACAGGACGACGAAGAAGGAAGCCATGGTCACACTCCAGGGCACGGGGGCCGGCCGGTGAGCGTGGCAGTTTGGGGGGCGGCGCACGCCGACTCCAGCCGTCGGAGGTAACGATCCTGTATCTCAGTACGGGGTTTCGCAAGTCGTCGTCGGCCCAAACTCCTCTGCGCCCGACGCGCGTCACGATCGCGTAACACATCGCCCTCCGTACCGATCGGAGAATGCGCATGAGCTGCGGACGGTGAACCGTTCCGCTCCGCAACGCGATCGATGCCGAAGGGGGCGACATGAAGATCCTGTGCGTGCACGGTCTCGGGGATCACCGCCACTCCCCGTGGGAGCAAGAGTGGGGAACGGCGATCGGGAATGCCTGGCAGTTGACGTCTCGGCCGGAGGTGGTGTTCCGCAGCTACGACCCGATTTTCGAAGAGGTGGAGATCTCGTTCCTCGAGACCACGATGGCGCTCAAGAAGCTGGCGTGGTCGGGTGTCTCCTCCCTCTTCACCCGGCGCGGGACGATCTCGAAGGGCGTCTCGCACTGGCTGCGCTGGGCCGCCGGGTATGCGGTCGCGTGGGTCGAGGATGATGGATTCCAGACGGCGACTCGTGCCTGGTTCCTGCGTGAGCTGAGAAAGGAGAAGCCCGACGTCGTGCTCGCGCACAGCCTCGGCTCCCTCGTCACGTACAACGCGCTGGCCCATCCCGATGCCCTCAAGGCTGCCACGAAACCGTGCGTGGAAGGGCTTCGATACGTGACCCTCGGCTCGCAGATCGGTAACCCGTTCGTGCGACGGAACCTCGAGCCGGGTCGGATCGAGCGGTTGCCCGTTCACTCGTGGACCCACCTCTACAACGAGCACGACTCGGTCTTCACGGCCCCCGTCCTGCTCTACGAAGACAACTTCCTGCAAATCGAGACACCGTTCGATCTCCCGAGGGACCTCCTCAACCACGCGGCGCCGGAGTACATCGTCCACCCGTCGGCCCGGCACGGATTCTGGAGTGCGCTGGCCGTTCCGGAGCCGAACGACGGCGGGGGCGACCGGGGCGGTGTGGACGGCGGCGGGGACGTGGACGGCGGACGCCGCGAGGGTTCCGACCTCGAGGGCGTTACCCCGGGAGTTCGCGCCTTCGTCCCGCGCCGAATGGCAAGGAGTCCGCGCCGCCGGGCCGTCCTCGTCGGAATCAACGACTATCCCGATCCGGAGCAACGGCTCGAGGGGTGCGTGAACGACGTCTTCCTCGTCAGCTCCGTCCTACAGGAGCGGGGATTCCGAGCCGACGAGATTCGCACCTGCCTGGACTGGCGGGCGACCGCGGAGGGGATCTTCGACCGACTCGACTGGCTCCTCGACGACCCGGTCCCGGGCGACTTTCTCTTCTTCTACTACAGCGGACACGGCACGCGCATGCCTGCGTACGGCTACTCCGACGAGCCCGACCGGATGGAGGAGACGCTCGTCCCGCACGACTTCGACTGGTCCGCCGGCCGCGCCGTCCGGGATGACGACATCTTCGATCTTTACAGCCAGCTCCCCTGGGAGACGACGCTCGTCCTGGCCTTCGACTGTTGCCACTCCGGGGGCGTCCACAGGGACGGGGCACCGCGAGCCCGTGGGATCACGCCCCCCGACGACATCCGGCATCGCGCCCTGCGCTGGGACGCCGACGAGGGCATGTGGGTGCCACGGCACTTCGTGCCCGTGAACCCGGACTTCTCGAACGAGGAAGCCGTGCTGACCGACTACTTCGGGGAGGATCGGAGCACGATCCGGCTCGGTCGTGGCTCGCGGGCTCGTACGCTGAAGAAGAAGCGCTACGAAGTTCTGAAGAGGCGCCGGGGGCGGGTGGGACCGTACCTGCCGACGATCCTCGAGGCGTGCGCCGAGCACGAGTACGCGTACGAGTATCGTCACGGAGTGACGAGCTACGGTGCCTTCACCTACGCGCTCGCGCGCCACCTCCGGGCCGACGGAAGCGCGTCGTTCCGGCAGATCGTGGACCGAACGGGTGAACAGCTCGAGCGCCTCGGCTATGCGCAGGCTCCGCAGGTGCTCGGGCCTTCGGAGGTGGTCGACGCCCCCGTCCCCTTCTCGGAGGATCCGCAAGGCGACGAGTAGGCGGGGAAGGGGTCACCGGAGCGGCCGCCGGCCGCGCCCTCACCCCGCTACGTACTCCTCGATCGCCTCTCTCAGCGTGCGGAAGATCCACCCCCGCCGCTCGTCGTCGGTCTCGAGCAGCGTCGCCCGGAATCCGGGCCAGGTCGACTGAAAGCCGGTGAGCGGGACGACGACGATGCCGGTCTTCGCCATGAGGTAGTAGGCGAAGCGCTTGTCGGGCTTCACGCCCTCGGCGAGTGCCTCGACCGTACGGCGGATCTCGGGCTCCTCGATCGGTAGGGTCCGGCCGTCGCGCAGGACACCGTCGCGGAAGACGACGGTGAAGTAGAAGCCCCCGCCCGGACGATTCATGATCACGTGCTCGCACCCGGCCATCGCCTCCTCGATCTCGGCCGCGCGCGCGGCGAATTGCCGCTCGCGGCGGTCGAGGTGTCCCGGGTAGCGCGGATCGCCCATGACGACCGGGATCGACATCTGCGGCAGGGTGGTCGACGAGACTTCGAGTCGCTTCGCGGCGAGGAGCGAGTCCACGTACCTCGAGAACGCGGGGTCGCGGTCGCGGTTCAGCACCTCCAGCCAGCCGCAGCGCGCGCCGGGCCACGGATACTCCTTGCTGATACCCCGCATTGCGATGCCGGGCACGTCCCCGATCCACTCGCTCATGTGGAGGCGGGGTTGGCCGTTGAAGACGACGTTGGCGTAGATCTCGTCCGCGATGAGGAAGACGTCGTGCTCCCGGGCGATCCCCGCGATCTCTTCCAGAACTTCCTCGGGGTAGACCGCGCCGGTCGGGTTGTCGGGCGAAAGGAGCAGGATGGCGGCGATCGAGTCGTTGTACCGCACCTTGTTGCGGATATCGTCCAGGTCGGGCATCCAGCCGTCGTGCGGGTCGAGGGCGTAGGTGAGGTGCTCGTAGCCCGAGTGCGCGGCCTCCGCCGACGAGTGCGTGCTGTACGCGGGCGAAGGCCCGAGCACCCGCGCTTCCCGGCGCAGCATCCCGTACACTTTGGCGACCGCGTCGCCGAGACCGTTGAAGAAGAGGATGTCGTCGGGCTCGACCTGGGCGCCGCCGCGCCGGTTCACGGCCTCGGCCAGGAACTCCCGAACCGCGGGAACGCCGCGTGTGTCGCAGTAGGCCCACGAATCCGGTACGCGGACGAGCTCGGACACGGCGTCGCGGATCCACTCGGGGGGCGACTCCCCCTTCTTCACGGGGTCGCCGATGTTCTCCCACGTGATCTCCCGACCCTGCGCTCCGAAGGTCTCGGCGGCGGCGACGATCTCGCGGATCTCGTAGCGGAGGCTGTCGGCGCCATGGTGGAGAATGTCTCGTCGCATCGATCGCTAAGGGAGGGGTGTGGGGCGGGTCCGCTGAACGCGACCGCCGGTGCGGGGGCTGGATGGACGGTTCAACTTCGACGGGTCGAAGATCAAGCGCCTCGGCTTTGCCGCCGCGCCGGGCAGCGAGCATCTTCGACGATCCGTGTACCGAGCCCGCCGGAGGACGATCGGTGAAGCCCGAAGCCCGACATCTCGGCGGGCGACACGCCCGGTGACGGCGCTGCGCGCTTGGCTCCGGGACGCCGATCACGGACTCGCACCGAGGTTGGCAGATAAGCTGCTTATAGACGCGGAGGCCGAGGCCCGGGGGTTCGTCCGGCCCGTCACCGTTGCCTCGCTCGAGGAGTCGCTGCGTCGGAGCACCGACGTCACGCGTTACCGCGTGGTGAGCCGCCGGCTCTTCCGCTTCCCACGCGCTCGCTCACCCGGGAAGGCCTGGCTGAGCCCCACCGAAGAGGGCTTCGAGCGCTGGCTCGGCCGGCTGCTCGCCCTCGTTCCGGCGGAGGTGCCGATCCCAGACTTCGACTTCGCCGCGAACCTGGGCGACTACCCGGTGCGTGGCCTCCCCGTGCTCACGTGGTGGTCGGGCCGGGGGCTCGGAAATGCGCGGATGCCGTGCGGTGTCCACTGGCAGGACGATCGCTCGGTGCCGCTGCACGACCCGTCCGTCCGCGGTGATCGGCGCTTCGATCCCGTGTCACTCGAGCGCCCGTGGGACGAGCGCGAGAACCGGGTGGTCTGGCGGGGCTCGGCGACGGGCATGTACGATCGCACGTTCCGAGCCCACCGTCTGGGCGGCCTCGTGGACCGGCTGCGCGGTCGTCCGCTCGGACACGGAGTTCCTCGCCTGGACCTCGTCCGGATCTCCGAGACCCACCCGGATGTCGTCGACGCCCGGATCGTTGCCTGGCCCCAGGTCGGAGGAGGACTGCGCGAGCGCCTCGTGACCCGCTACGGCACGCACCCCAGCGTCCCGCGTACCTGGTTTCTGCGCTCCCGCTGGGTGGTGAACGTCGACGGCAACACCGCGACGTCGTCGTTCCTCACCTTCGTCGGATCGGGCAGCGTGGTGCTCAAGCAGGAGTCGCCGTACCTGGACTGGTGCGGCCACCACCTCCGTCCTGGCGAGCACTACATGGGAGTTGCGCGCGACCTCCACGACCTCGTGCCGGTCGCCCGCCGCGCGCTCGCCGAACCGGAGCGCGGTGCCGCGATCGCCCGGGCCGGCCGTTCCTTTGCCGAGCGCTTCCTCA
>JANQME010000004.1 GCA_028280205.1 Longimicrobiales bacterium | reverse complement strand
CGAGATGCTCAAGGCGATCGCGAAGGGCGACGAGATCATCACGAATGGGGGCATCATCGGGAAGGTCGTGCACCTCGAGGAGGATCGGCTCACGATCCGCACCGGGGAGAACACGCGACTGACCGTCGACCGCTCACGGATCGCGACCGTCGTCGATCCGAAGGGGGGCGCCAAGGCCGGGGCGAAGGACGGCGCGAAGGACGGCAACAAAGCCGGCGCGAAGGACGACAAGGGCTCGAAGGCGAAGTAGCGGGCGATGGCCATTCGGGAGATCGTGCTCATGGGAGATCCGGTGCTCCGCCGGGAGGCCGACGAGGTGACGGTCTTCGACGACGAGCTCCGCGCCGTGGTGCGCGACATGTTCGAGACGATGTACCACGCGGACGGGATCGGCTTGGCGGCGCCCCAGATCGGACTCTCGAAGCGGATCATCGTCGTGGACCCGCGGCGGCCCGAGGAAGAGGGTGGGGGCGAGTCCGAGCGGGTCGCCGTGATCAATCCGGTCGTGACCGAGGCCAGCCGCGAGACGTACAAGCAGTCCGAGGGGTGTCTCTCGATTCCCGGGCTCGAGGAGATCGTGGAACGCCCCGTGGCCGTGCGCGTCGAGGGCAAGGACCCGGACGGAAACGTCGTGGTGATCGAGGCCGAGGATCTCTTCGGCCGTGCGCTCCAGCACGAGATCGACCACGTCGACGGGATCCTGTTCCTCGATCGGGTGAGCGCGCTCAAGCGGCGCATGCTCCTCAAGAAGTGGAGGAAGCTCGAGGCCGAGCGGGCCGCGGAAGCCCAGGAGGTCTGAGCCGGCCGTGCGCATCCTCTTCTGGGGCACGCCGGACTTCGCGCTGACCTCGCTGCGGGCGCTCGACGACGAGGGCTTCGAAATCGTGGGGGTCGTGACGCAGCCCGACCGCCCCGCTGGACGCGGACGCCGGCTGACGCCGTCTCCGGTGAAGGCGTGGGCGGTCGAGCAGGGCTTCCCCGTGCTGACCCCGGAACGTCCGCGCGGCGACGACTTCCTCGCGGAGATCCGTGCCCTTGCCCCGGAGCTGTCGGTGGTGGTGGCGTACGGGCACATCCTGCGTCCGGGGGTCCTCGACTTGCCGCCGATGGGCTCGATCAACGTGCACGCATCGCTCCTGCCCGCGCTCCGCGGCGCCGCGCCGATCAACTGGGCGATCGCCCGTGGCGATACGGAGACCGGGATCACGGTGCAGCGCATGGTGCGGGCGATGGACGCCGGACCGATCCTGCATCAGGTCCGTGAGCCGATCCTCGCGGACGAGACGGCCGGGGAGCTGCGCACCCGCCTGGCCGAGGTGGGAGCCGCCGCGCTCATCGAGGCGCTGGCGCTCCTCGGGGCCGGCGCGATCGAGGAGGTCGAGCAGGATCACGGCGCGGCCACCTTCGCGCCGAAGGTGGACCGTGAGGTCGCGGAGATCGACTGGGACCGGCCGGCGGCTGAGGTGGCGGCACACGTGCGCGGGATGGATCCCGTGCCGGGCGCCTGGTCGCGGCTCGACGGCGACGACCCGGTGAAGCTCTTCCGGCCGAAGGTCTGGCACGCCGACGAGGTGGCCGGGCTCGGGGCCGGCGCTCCGTCGAACGGAGGACCGCGAGGGGGCGAGAACGCGGAGGAGCCGGGTCGGGTCCTGCTCACCGACCCCGCCGAGGGCGTCCTCGTCGCCGCGGCGGACGGAGCTGTGGCCTTCGCCGAGGTACAGCCGCCCGGGAAGCGCCGTATGGCCGCCGCCGACTGGATTCACGGGCGAGGCGTCGAGGCCGGCCGACGCTTCGGATGACCCGTGTGACGCGGCTGCACGTCGTGACCGCCGACGAGACGCTCGCGCACCCCGACTTCGAGGCGAAGGCGATCGCGGTGCTGGAGGCGGGCGGCGAACGGCTCACCCTCCACCTTCGTGGCCCTCGATCCCCGGGGCGTCGACTCCTCGACGTCGTTCGGGCGCTCCTGACGCGTGCCGCCTCGGCGGGCGCCCGGCTGGCGGTCAACGACCGCGTCGACGTGGCCCTCGCGCTCGGCGGCGTGGGCGTGCACCTCGGTGCGCGCTCGCTCTCGCCGGACGACGCCGTCCGGATCCTGGGGCCCGACGTCCCGGTGGGCGTCTCGTGCCACTCTCCCGAGGAGGCGCGCACGGCGGGGGCGGTCGCGGGCGTGCGGTACCTCTTCGCGGGCCCGGTGTGGCCGACCGAATCGCATCCGGGCGAGCCGGGGCGCGGCACGGAGTGGCTGCGCTCCGTCGTCGAGGTCGCGGGCCGCACCCCGGTGCTCGCGATCGGGGGCGTCCGGCCCGACCGGGTGGCCGAAGCGACGGCGGTCGGCGCCGGGGGGGTGGCGGTGCTGGGCGGCGTGTGGCGCGCGCCGGACCCTGCGACGGCGGTGACGGGGTACATTGAAGCGCTGGCCGAGCGACCCGATCGCCGGCCGGAAACGCGTACGGCAGAGGAGTCGAGTTGAAGGAAGCGAGCACGATTCGCGTGCAGGTGAACGGCAAGGAGCGTGAGGTCGAACGGGGCCTCACCGTCGACGGTTTTTTGGAGCGCCTCGATCTGCATCCGGGCATGGTCGTGGTCGAGCTGAACCGAGAGATCCTGGAGCGCGACAGCTATGGGCGGGTGGGCGTGTCCGACGGCGACACGCTCGAGCTCGTGCACTTCGTGGGAGGCGGCTGAGCGATGGTCGAAGCGACGATCGAGACCGCGCGCGTGCTCGACGGACCGCTCGTGATCGGGGGCGTCGAGCTCCGATCCCGACTCATCGTGGGCACGGGGAAGTACGCGACGAACGAGGTCATGGTCGACGCGATCCGCGCGTCCGGTGCCGAGATGGTGACCGTGGCCGTGCGCCGTGTCGATCTCGATCGGACGAAGGAGGAGGGGATCCTCCACCACCTGAGCCCCGACGAGTTCTTTCTCCTCGCCAATACGGCGGGATGCTACACCGCCGACGACGCCGTGCGGTACGCGCGTCTGGCACGTGCCGCGGGCTTCAACGACTTCGTGAAGCTGGAGGTGATCGGCGATGAGACGACGCTGCTCCCCGACGTCCAGGCCACGCTGGAGGCGGCGCGGACGCTGACCGAGGACGGCTTCAAGGTCATGGCGTACACGAACGACGATCTGATCACCGCGCTCCGCCTGGAAGACGCGGGCTGCGTGGCGGTCATGCCGCTCGCGAGCCCGATCGGGAGCGGTCTCGGCGTCGTGAACCCCTACTTCATCCGCGAGATCAAGAAGCGGCTCGACGTCCCGGTCATCGTCGACGCGGGGGTGGGCACCGCGTCGGATGCGTGCGTCACGATGGAGCAGGGCGTCGACGGGGTGCTCATGAACACCGCGCTGGCGGCGGCCGACGGTCCGGTCCGCATGTCGCACGCGATGAAGCACGCCATCGTCGCGGGACGCCTCGCCTTCCTGGCCGGGCGCATGCCCGCGCGCGAGATCGCGGTGCCGTCCTCGCCGTCGAAGGGAATGCTGGACTGAGCGACGGGAGTGCGGGACGGCGCGCCGCGCATGCCGTCCGGCTGGAGGTGGAGCGAGGGCGCAGGCTCGACCGGGCCTTCTCGGACGCGGCGACCGACCTGGACTCGAGGGATCGGGCCTTCGCGCACGAGCTCGCCTACGGGGTCACTCGCCTACGCGGGCGGATCGACCACCTCCTCGCACCCTACGTCACGCGTGGCCTGGACAGCGTCGAGCCGCCGCTCCTGGAGCTCCTGCGTGCCGGTGCGTATCAGCTCTTCTGGATGGATGGTGTTCCGGAGTATGCCGCGGTGTCGACGACCGTGGACCACGCCCGCTCGATCGGCGGGCGGAAGGCGGCCGGGTTCTCGAACGCCGTCCTGCGACGTGTCCAGGCTGCGGGAGCCGGTCCGGAGCGCTTCCCGGACGCCGGCGCGGACCCCGCGGCCCGACTCCCCACGCACGGCAGCCACCCGCGCTGGCTCGTGGAGCGGTGGCTCGCGCGCTGGTCACCGGAGGAGGTGGCCCGCCTCGTGCGGCGGAACAACCGTGTGCCCGGCGTCTGCGTCGTACCTGTGGGTGCCACGCCGGAAGCCGCGGCGTCGCGTCTTCGGGAGGCGGGGATCGAGGCGGAGCCGGTGGGCGAGGGGACGGCGTGCGTACGTCTGGCCCGCGCCGCGGACGTGGTCCGCGCGCTCGACATCGCCTCGCCGGCGATCGTGCAGGACCCCGCCGCCAACCTGGTGGCGCGGTACGCGGATGTTCCATCGGGCACGATGGTTGCAGATTTCTGTGCGGCGCCCGGCGGGAAGATCCTCGCACTCCCCGCTGCCCGCCTGCAGATCCTGGCTGCTGATCGTTCGGAGTCGCGTATCCTGGTCCTGAGAGAAAACGCCCGGCGCGTCGGTCGCCCGGTCGCGCTCACGGTGGCGGATGCGCTGCATCCTCCGGTACGCGACGCCAACGCCGTGCTCCTGGACGTCCCCTGTTCGGGGACCGGGACGCTGGCTCGCAACCCGGACGCCCGCTGGCGCCTGGAGGAGGATTCCATCGGGGCGATGGCGTCCCTTCAGGCGCGCATGCTCGCGGCGGCCGCCGACGTCGTCCGCCCGGGCGGGCTCCTTCTGTACTCCACCTGCACGCTCGAATCCGAGGAGAACCACGAGCGGGTCGAGGCGTTCCTCGCCGACCGTCCCGACTTCGTGCTCGAGGCCACGGAGGCCGTACCCTCGCGCTTCCGCGATCGCGCGGGCTTCCTCGAGGTCACGCCCCACGAACACGACTTCGACGGTGCATTCGCGGCTCGGCTCCGGAGGGACGCATGAAGCTCGGAGACTCGCTCGGGCGGAGTCGGCGCCGGCGCCGCAAGGGTCGCCCGCCGTCGGAGCGCGGGGAAGGCGCGGAGCGCCCGGGTGAGGCCCGAAGGGACACGGATCCGGACGGGGCCGGCCCGCACACCGCGCCTCACGCCGGGGCGGCGGTGCCGCGCCGGACGAAGAGGCGAGGGCCGCTCGACGGACTCGACCCGGCGCGGCTGGCGCTGGTCTCGGTCGCGCTCGCGGTCGTGGGGTGGGGGGTCGGATACGGGGTGGGGACCCGGGTCGTCTTCCCGGCGCCGCCTCCGCCCCGTGACCTCTTCGAGGTCCCCGATCTCCGAGGACTGGGCCTCCCGAGCGCCGGGGAGCGCCTGGCCGGTGCACGGCTCGAGATGGGCGCCGTCGATTCGCTCCAGCATCCCTCTGTCCGTGCCGGTGTCGTGCTCGGGCAGTCGCCGCTTCCCGGCCAGGTCGCGACGCCGGATCAGCCCGTACGCGTGACGGTGAGCACGGGGCCGCAGATGCGCGCGGTGCCCGACGTGCGTCGCCTCGAGCGGGAGCAGGCCCGGGTCGTCCTGGAGACGAGCGGCTTCGTGGTCCGGTTCGATACCGCCGAATCCGAGGAACCGCGCGGCAGGGTGGTCACCGTCACACCCGAGCCCGACTCCGTCGTCGCGCTCCCCGCGGAGGTTCTTCTCGTGGTGAGCACCGGGCCGCCCGTGATCACGATGCCGCTCGTGCTCGGACTCGAGCAGGCCGAGGCCGAGATCGTCCTCGACTCCCTGGGCCTCGTCGTGTCGGACGTGGAGGAGGTGTTCCGCTTCGGCCGGGATCAGGGGATCGTGGTCGAGCAGCAGCCTGCCGCGGACACGCCGATGGAGCGCGGGAGCGGCGTCCGTCTCAAGGTCGGCCGCCGCGGCTTGGGCCGGGAACAATGACCCCCGCCGTCCGTAGGATTTCGATATGAAGCGCTCGTTCGTCCGCTCCCCCTATTTCTGGGCGATCGTGGGCGCCGGTGCGGTCGTCTTCGTGGCGTGGCTCGGACGCGAGAGCTACCAGCCGGTGATCACGGGGAGCGACGCGCCGGACTTCGCCTACGCGTCCATCGAAGGCGAAGAGGTCCGACTCTCGGACTTCGCCGGCGAGAAGGTCGTGCTGGTGAACGTGTGGGCCACGTGGTGTCTACCGTGTGTGACCGAGATGCCCTCCATGCAGCGGCTCTACGATCGCTTACACGGGGAGGACTTCGAGATCCTCGCGGTGAGCGTCGACGCTCCTTTGGGGCAGCTCGACGCGGACGGACGTCCAGGTGGTGATCTGGCGTCGTTCACCGACGAGCTCGGGCTCACCTTCCCGATCCTCCACGACTCCAGGGGCGAGATCCGGAGACTCTACCAGACGACGGGCGTGCCGGAGAGCTTCGTGGTGGGTAAGGACGGCGTGATCTACAAGAAGGTGGCCGGCCCCACGGAGTGGGACGCCGCCGTCAACGAGGAGCTCGTCCGCCGCCTCCTCTCGGTCCAGTAGGAGGCCTCGTGGCAGGCGTGTCCCGGGCGCTGGTGCGGAACTGGCGCCTCAAGCTCTCCGCTCTGGGGTTGTCCGTGTTCCTGTGGGCGCTCGTTCAGACCGAGCCCACGAACCCCGAGCTGCTCCCTTCGGTCCCGGTGCGGGTCTCGATCGCCGATACGGGGTGGACGATCTCCGGAGCACCGGCGCCTCCGTCCGTGGAGCTCGAGCTGGCCGGCCCCGCGCGTGAGATCATCCGCCTCGCCCGCGAGGGGACGAGCGTCCGGGTTCCGATCAGCGCGGTGGGTTCGCGGGACACGACGATCACCCTGAGGCGCGAATGGGTTGAGCTCGGACAGCGCAGCGGTCTCTCGATCGAGTCGGTTTCGCCCGCCTTCGTGCGCCTTCGCTTCGAGCCGGCGCGGACAAGGCTGGTCCCTCTCGCCCCCCGTCTGGTCGGGGACGTCGGGGACCGGCTCGCGCTCGCCGCCGACATCGAGGTCTCGCCCCGGCTCGTGCGGGTGCGAGGGCCCGAAAGCCGCCTCGAGGGGCTCGATTCCCTCACCCTCCTCCCCTTCGACCTCTCGAACGTGACCCGCTCGGGCGCGTTCACGATCGCGGTCGACACCACCGGGCTGCTGGGCGCGTCCGTCGTGCCCCCGCTCGCCACGCTCGGGGTGCGGGTGGAAGAGGTGGTGGAACGGGTCTTCGAGCTCGACGTCGAGGCGAATCCGGGGCCGGACCAGGAAGAGCTCATCACGGAGCCGTCTCGCGTCGAAGTGACGCTGAGGGGGGCCCGCAGCCGCGTCACCGCGCTCGATCCCTCACGACTCAGCGCGAGCGTGCCGCGCGAGGATCTGCTCGGGATGGCGCCGGGCGAGGCGCGCGTGGTGCCCCTCCGGCTCGAGGGCGTGCCCGAGCTCGTCACCGGATCTCTGGCCGTGGACCGCATCCGCGTCCGCCGGGCGATCGACCAGGCCGCGGGCGTGGGTGTCGGTTCGTGAATGCCGGACCGTGAGTGTCGGATCGTGAGCGACTCGAACCGCGGACCCCTCGTTTTCGGGCTCGAGACATCGTGTGACGAGACGTCTGCTGCGGTGCTCGACGGGGAGAACCGCGTCCTGGGTCACGTCGTCCTCTCGCAGGACGTACACAAGGTCTACGGTGGCGTCGTGCCCGAGCTTGCCGCGCGCGCCCACCTCCAGAAGGTCGACGCGGTCGTGGACGAGACACTCGGCCAGGCGGGTGTCCGGCTCGACGAGATCGACGTCTTCGGGGTCACCGCCGGTCCGGGGTTGATCGGCGCGCTCCTCGTCGGGGTGTGCTGGACCAAGGCGGTGGCGTGGGCGCTGGACCGGCCCCTCGTTCCGGTGCACCACATGGAGGCCCACCTCTTCGGGCCGTCGCTCGAAGATCCGGATGCCGAGCCGCCGTTCGTCGCACTCCTGGTCTCGGGCGGGCACACGCTCCTGGTCCACGCGCCGGAGTGGGGAACGTACGAGCTCCTGGGGCGGACGCGGGACGACGCCGCGGGAGAGGCGTTCGACAAGGTGGCGAAGCTTCTCCAGCTGCCCTATCCGGGCGGCCCGTCCGTGCAGCGCGCGGCGGAGTCGGGCGACCCCGGTCGCCACCGACTTCCGCGTCCCCTCCTGCGGCGGGACCAGGCGCCCGACGGCCCCGACTACTACGACTTTTCGTTCTCCGGCCTGAAAACGGCGGTCTCGGAACTCGTGCGCTCCATCGTGGCGGAGGCGGGCGGTCCCGCCGATGCTGCGATCGAGCGCGAGCGTCCGCACGTCGCGGCTGCGTTCCAGGAGGCCGCGGTCGACGTCCTCGTCGCGAAGACACTGCGGGCCGTCGAGCAGACGGGATGCCCACGCGTCCTGCTGGGAGGAGGCGTGAGCGCCAACGCCCCCCTTCGGGCGACGATGGCGGAGCGACTCGACGCGCTCGGGGTCGGAGGGAGCGTCCACTTCGCTTCTCCCCGCTTGTCGCTCGACAACGGCGCCATGATCGCCCGTGCCGCCCGCTTTCGCTGGGAGCGCGGTGACGTGGGCGGGCTCGAGACGACGGCCTCGGCGCGGCTCGCCTTCCCGTGCCTCAGTAGTACCGCCTCCGCTGTGCTCCAGCGAACTTGAGCGGCTATGTACCCCGTGTTCTTCGAGTTGCCGGACTGGATCCCCCTTCTCGGGGGCCAGCCGATCACGTCGTTCGGCGTGTTCATGCTCCTCGCGTTCCTCACGGCGGGATACGTGATGCGGGCCGAGCTGAAGCGGGCGGACGAGGATCCCGACAAGGCGTGGGATCTCGTCTTCATGGCCGTGATCGGTGGGATCGTGGGGGCCAAGGGCTACTACGTGCTTCTCAACTGGGAGCAGCTTCTGGCGGACCCCGTCGGGTCGATCTTCGCGCGCGGCGGTCTCGTCTGGTACGGCGGCTTCCTGCTCGCTTCCATCCTCGTGATCCTCGAGATCCGGCGCCAGCAGATGTCTGTGCCCGCGGTGGCCGACATGGCGGCCCCGGCGCTCGCGCTGGCTTACGCCGTCGGTCGCATCGGATGCTTCATGGTCGGCGACGACTGGGGGCGCCCCACGGACTCCATCTTCGGCGTCAAGTTTCCGCGGGGCGCGCCCGCCACGACCGTCCACAACATCGAAGAGATGTTCGGCATCACGGTCGATCCGGCGCTGATCGAGAAGCACGGGCAGGTCGTCCCGGTGCACCCGACCCAGCTCTACGAGGTGGCGCTCAGCACGCTGATCTTCTTCGTGCTGTGGCGCATACGGGACCACGGGCATCGGAAGGGGTGGCTCTTTCTGCTCTGGCTGGTCCTGGCCGGACTCGAGCGCTTCGCAGTCGAGTTTCTCCGCGCGAAGGACGACCGCTTCTTCGGCGTCCTCACGCTGGCCCAGGTGATCAGCCTCGCGATCGTGGCCTTCGGTGTCGTCGGCCTGCTGCGGATGAGGAACGCAGAGGGCGCGGGCGAGGAAGGGTAGCATGGGCGCGTCGCTCACGGTCCTGCACGCCGCGGACTTCCAGTGCGGATCGCCGTTCCTCCCGACCGCCGCCGAGGCGATGCACCGCGTGGCGCATGACGTCTCGCCGGACCTCGTGGTCGTGGCCGGCGATCTGACGCAGCGGGCCAAGCGAAGCGAGTTCGCGGAGGCTCGCGCCGTGCTCGACGGCTTCGGTGACGTGCCGCTCGTCCTCACTCCCGGCAACCACGACGTCCCTCTGTATCGCTTCTGGGAGCGGCTCTTCGTCCCGTTCCGGAACTGGCGCGACTTCGCCGGTCCGGAGCTGGACACCGTCACACGGCTTCCGGGCGCGACGGTGGTCGCCCTCAACTCGGCGGCGCCGCGCAGGGCGATCGTCAACGGTCGGATCGGGACCGAGCAGCTCGACTTCGCCGGACGGGCCTTCGGGCGTGCCCCGGCCGACGACTTCCGCTTGCTCGTGGTGCACCACCACTTCGTGCCCGTTCCGGGCGGCGAGGGCGGCCGTACCCTGCCGGCCGCCGACCGGTTGGTCGACCGGATCGCGGAGATCGGGGTCGACGCGCTCCTCGGGGGCCACGTGCATCAGCTCCACGTCCACGTGCGACGCGGCGTACCGGTGATTGCCGTCGGTACCGCGACCTCGCGGCGGGGGCGCGGGGGCGAGTCGGAGGGTAACTCGTTCTGCGTCCACCGCTTCACCGAAGGCACACTCGAGGTCACGCCGTGGCGCAGGGCCCCGAACG
>JANQME010000003.1 GCA_028280205.1 Longimicrobiales bacterium | reverse complement strand
AGAAGAACCACACGGGCGTCAGCGCCACGGTGCCCGAGCCGCTCGGGAAGAAGCCGGAGTCGTTGTCCTCGTCGAAGAGGAGCAGGTGGATGTCGTCCGCCTCCCAGTCCGTACGCGCCTGCTGAGCCGGGTCGTCGTTCACGATCAGGTTCAGCGTCGTCTCCGTGACCTCGTTCCACGCGGCGATCGCGCCCAGCAGGGCCGTCTCGTGGCTCTCGTCGGAGAGGTCGTCGGAACCGTCGGACTGGATCACGACCTCGATCTCGCCCGGGTTCTGCCAGAAGAGCGGATTCTTGTTCGACGGGTTGTGCAGACGGATGTGCCCGAAGGCGCCGAGCCCGGCACCGCCGACGACGACCGGAACGAGCCAGAGCGAGCGCGCCTTCACCGCTCGCCCACCTTCGCCTCGCGGGCCCGGCGTGCGGCGACGGCGGCCTCGATCTCGGCCACCGTTCCGGCGTAGTTCAGGAGCGAACGGCCCTCGGCTTCGTGCAGGTCTCCGCTCGAATCGATCAGCCCGAGACAATCGGCCTCGCGCTCGAGCCAGTGCTCCCCGCCCGGTCCGTCCAGCACCCGCAGGCGCCCCTGACCGAGTCCCACCGGGACGCGCAGCTCGTCGGTGCCGGCTTCCGTGAGGAACACGATCGCCCGCTCCCCCGGGAGCAGGCTCGGCATGCCCGGCAGGAGCATGCCGCTCCCGTCCGGCAGCACGCCGCCCGGGAGGCGCACGACGACCTCCTCCTCGGCGCCGCCGAGGAAGTCGCGCTCCACGCGCACGACGTAGTCCGTGGCGACGACGCCGTTCGGAAGGAGCAGGGGCGAGGCCTCGAGCACGCGCCCCTCGAGCACCAGCTCGGAGCCGTCGACGAGCCCCGGCACGCCGAGCGCCACGGCCGTACCCGCGTCGACACCACCGCGAACCCAGGCGGTCGCGGCGTAGCCGAGCAGGGTGGATACGAAGAGGGCGAGAATCGTCGAGCGCATGACGAAGGAGTGCGTCGTGGGGATGGGGAATGCGCTCCGGATGGGGAGTCCGGGCCTTCGCCTCCCCCATCGAGTTCCCGAGAAGCCGTTCTTGACGGCTCTTTTTTCCGACGCGACCGCGGAACCGGCGGGCCTCAGGGGACGAGCTCCGTCATCCCGCCCGCGGTGATCGCCACGAAGCCCGTGCTCGGCTCGAGGACGACCCACTGCATCGGGACGACGAGGCCGAGCAGCTTCGGCGCGTCGGGGACCTCGGGGGTGACCGAGGCCGCCCCTTCGGCATCGGTGACGACGGCATAGACCCGGTCGAGGTTCGTGCGCAGCCAGCACCCCGGCAGACCCCAGTCGTCGAGGGGATAGGGCAGCGGTGCGTTCCAGAGCCACTGCTCGGAGTCGGTCCCCATCCACAGGAACGCCGGACGCCCCGGACCGGCCTCGCTCAGGTGACAGGTGAACGCCGTGCTGTCGAGGTGCGCCAGCCCCTCGCCGGAGATGCGCGGCTGCTCCGGGATGAAGCTGCAGCCGTCGCCGACGATGTCGAAGGTCGGCGACGCCAGCCCCCCGGGTCCGACCACGCCCAGGTCGTGCACCCAGGTGTGCGCGGTGGGAAAGGGCTCCTTCTCCCCCCACAGGGACAAGTCGAAGAGGCCCTCCCTCAGCTCGTAGCCCGGCTCGATCCGGTGGTTCCCGGTGACGTCCCGCAGCTCGTGGATCTGCCGCCGACTGCTGCCGATGTCGGCCACGAACAGGCTGCCGTTCCAAGCGTCGAGCCCGAGCACTCCGCCGATCTGAACCTGGTACGGGCCCCAGGAGGTCTTGCTCCCGTCGTAGAAGAGCTCCACCTCCCCGGGGTCGTTCGCGTCGCGGTCGCCGTTCCGGTCCTCCGCGCGGAAGATCAACCCGTTGAGCCCCTCCCCGGCGGCGTTGGAGCTGTAGTCGTAGTCCGCCGCCGCCACGTCCGTGCCCAGGTAGACGACCAGCGACCCGTCCTCCACCATCGAGGTCAGGAAAGCCAGACGCGCGAAGGTCGGCTCCCCCGCGGAGGTGTCCGTCTTGGTGCGAAGCTCCCGCAGCGAGCCGGACGCGAAGTCGGGGCTCCGCGTCAGCTCCGCTCGCTTGCCGCTCGGGTTCAGGAAGAGCACCGACTCCCCGGAGCCCGTCACGTCCCCGTCGTCGTCGAGGTCCTCGAAGCGCCACAGAGCGTCGTCGTCCGCAGCGTAGGCCAGGACCCCGTTCCCTGCCGGAGCCAACCGCCGCAGGGACCCCGCGCCCAGGGTCACCGGCTCCCCGTCGTCCTCACCGATCGCGACCGTCTGGCCATCCACCAACACGCGCTGCTCACCGGCGTCGTCGGCATCCCCGTCCCCGTTCTCGTCGCGCAAGCGGAAGAGCCCCTCGTGCTGGCAGCAGTCCGAGGTCCACCACACGGCGCCGTCGTCGGTCAACTCGATCCCGTCCGGGCCGGACGATCCGTCCAGCTCCTTGGCGCTCCGGAAGGGCCGGGCCTCGTCCGGATCCAGGACCCCGTCGCCGTCCTCGTCCACCCCTCGGAAGACGACGTCGAGCACGGTATCGACCCAGTAGACCACCGTCCGCCCGTCCTCGAAGCGGGCCTGGACGTCGCGCGGGCTCGCCCCGGGCTGTCGCCAGAACGCCGTCGCCTCCCGGAAGTCCAGGTAGTCACGATCTCCGTTCAGGTCCGCGAAGCGCACGATCTGGTCGTTGATCGTGTCGCACCAGAAGGCGTCGGGGAGCGGGTCCGCCACGTTCAGGAGGAGGAGCAGGAGTGCCGTCATGCCGACCCGACGCTCCGAACCGGCGGGGGTTGCGCCCCGCCGTCATTATTTTCCAGCGCCCTCCTTCGGCTGGCCTTCCTCAAGGACGAGCCCGGTCTGCGGTCGATAAGGACGAGTTCCCCCGGACTCTCCATGTCCACACTGACCGACCGCATCATCGAGGGAAAGGTCACCATTCCCTCCATCCCGATCATCGTCCAGAAGGTCAACGCACTCCTTCAGGACGAGAACGCCGGGATCGGAGAGATCGGTCGACTGATCGCCCAGGACGCACCGATGGCCACCAAGGTGCTGCGCATCGTGAACAGCGCGCACTACGGGCTGCGTGAGCGCATCATCTCGCTCGAACACGCGAGCGCCGTGCTCGGCACGCGCGTCCTGCGCAACATCGTGATGCAAGCCGGCGTGATCGAGCGCTTCGACCACGTGCACGAGGAAGCCGGCTTCCGGCTCCAGACCCTGTGGCGCCACTCGATCCTGTGCGGTCAGGTCGCCCAGTCGCTGCGCACGATCTCCGGCGCCGGGCTCGAGCTCTCCGCCGATGAGTTCTACACCTGCGGACTCCTGCACGACCTCGGCCAGGTCGTGCTGATGGAGAACATGCCCGAGCGCTACCCGCTCGTGATGCACTGCGTGCGCATGCGCAAGGTCACGGTGCACGAAGCGGAGCAGAAGATCCTCGGCTTCACCCATGCCGAGATCGGCGCGCGCGTCGCTCACCGCTGGGGCCTCCCCGAGGGCGTCGTCAGCGCGATCCAGTACCACCACGGACCCGACGACGAGATCGAAGCCGATCCGTGCGTCGGGCTCGTCGCGCTCGCGAACGAGGTGTCGCGCGACCTGCTCGAGGGCGACGTCGAGCGCGCGATCGGCCGCCTGACGCCGGAACTCTCTTCCGCTCTCGGCATCCCGGAGGCGCGCTTCGAGAGCGAAGTGAATTCCGCCGCCGAGACGATGCACGAGATCGAGGTCTAGGAAGGCCCCGAAACCGGCCCCCGCGGAAAACGCCGCGTACGGCCTCCAAAGCGCGATTCGAGCCGGAAAGCGCCCGGTCGAACGGGCGCCTCGGCCCCATCGAGGTAGGGTTCGTATTGGAGAACGTCCCCATGAACCCCGAACAGATCCTGGCGCGCATGCGCCACGAGCACGGCGTCTCGGACCACTTCGCTCAGCGGTTCCTGCCGTTGGTCCGGCGCGCGACGAAGACCTCGCCGGACATCCGGCAGCGCATCCTGCAGCTCGTCGAACGCAGCTTCGAGCGGCAGGCGGCGCGGCGCTCGAAGCTGCCCCCGATCGTGCGCTTCACCGCCGGCGACGCCAGGCTCGTCGCTCGTGTCGCGCGCGTGCTCCACTCCTGGGAGCCGGCGCCTTGGCTCGTGCGCTGGACCGGCGAGAGCGCCTGAAACGAAGAGAGCCGGACGACCCTGAGGATCGCCCGGCTCCCGTGATCGTCGAAGGAGCGGCTCAGCGACCGCGACGGCCGCGGCCCTTCTTCTTCTTGCCGTCGTCACCGCCGAGCTTGATCTCGAGGGCGGCCTCGGCGCCGGCGGTCACGGTGACCTCTTCGGACTTGCCCTTGCCGAGCTTCGCGTGCCAGTAGTTCACCTTGTAGGTGCCGGCCGGAACGCCCGTCAGGGTGAAGGTCCCGTCCGCGGCGGAGACGCCGTAGACCGGATCGTCGGTGACGAAGATCTTGGTCTGCATCCAGGGGTGGATGTCGCACTTGACGTCGAAGTCCTCGGCCTTGCCGAGCTCCTGCTCTTCGAAGGAGCCGCCCGGAATGTTGCTGTTGACGGCCTTGTTCTTCACCGCGTAGGTGTGGACGTTGTGGTTCAGGCCGTCCGAGTTGGCGTAGCGCACCGTCGCGCCCTCGGGCACGACCACGACCGAGCTCGAGAAGCGGCAGCCCTTCTGGTCGAGCACGATCGGCTCGGAGGGAACCTCGAGCTCCATCCCCTTCACGGAGACGGTCACGACCACGTCGGCGACGCCGCCGTTCTTGTCGATGCGCACGGAGCGGTCGGTGGTGTCGACCGAGCCGGAGGCCACGCAGCCCTTGGCGGCGGCCTCGTCGATCTTGAGGGCCGGCAGGGGCTCGGCCTCACCCTCGAAGGACACCTTGCCCTTGATGGTTCCGGCGACGGAATCGGAGGCGCTGACGGAGCCAGCGATCACGAAGGCGATGGGCAGTAGAAGTTTCATCTGGTTAGCTCCCGGTTGGGGGGTCTTGGTTTCCTCTACGGAGCTCGCTACTGGGCTGCGAGTCCGTTCACGGCCTCTCGGTCGGAGTTGTAGAGCCAATCGAGGACCGCGTTGACCTGGTCCGCGCTGGTCGAGTCCGGATAGATCTCGAGGTACTGGGCCTTGTCCGGGTCGAAGTTGGCCGGCATGGCGGTGCCGGGGTACTTGCGACCGGGGTTCCACAGCCACTCCCAGGTCCAGTCCGGGCGCAGGCGTTCACGCGTCAGGAAGAGGTCCGGCGCCCAGGCGATCGGATCGACCGACCCGCCGGCCGGGGCCTCTCCCTTGTAGAAGTGGCACTGGAAGCACTGCGGGCCCTCGGCGGCCAGCGTGTGCCCCAGGCTGATGCGGTTCTGGTCCGTACCCGGCACGGTCTGATAGGCCCCGGCCAGGTGCTCCGGCTGGCGCCGGGCGATCGCCTCGAAGGCCGGATCGACCGGCGGGCTGTGGACGAAGTTCACCGACTCGGCGTAGGCCAGGAGGTCGGGCAGGTTGGCCGCCGTGGCCACCTGGTCGCCCTGCTCGATGCCCGCGATCACGGCGGCGGGCATGCCGGCGGCTTCGGCCATCTCCTCGAGGGACTTGCCCTCGGCGAGCCGCAGCTCGCGCGCGAAGAGCGAGGGCCAGGCCTGCACCGCGCGGTGCGCGAAGGCCGCCGCGACGGCGCCCGCCTCACCTTCGTCGTAGTGGAAGCTCGGCATCTTCACGCGCATCTGCTGCCGCAGCGGCACCGGCGCGCGCAGGAACTCGTAGAACCAGTTCTTGTGGAGCTTGTGGCCCTCGGCGTAGAGCACCGGCGGCGCGTAGGTCCAGCGCAGCTTGTCGTAGGGCTCTTCACCGAAGTAGCGCCACTCGCCGTCGACGTCCTCGATCGCGCCTTCCTCGTTCGGGTCGGCGGTCACGTAGAAGTACTCGTCCGACTCGGCGTCGTAGAGCTCCTGACCGTTGAGGTAGTAGTCCGTGACGATGCGGACGAAGTTGCCGCCCCAGGGCCCGTTCAGGCCGCGAATCGAGTCGGGGGAGACGAAGACCGTCTCGCCGGGCTCACCCACGCCGGGCGCGGGCTCGAGCAGGCGGAAGCCGATCTCCT
>JANQME010000459.1 GCA_028280205.1 Longimicrobiales bacterium | reverse complement strand
CGTTCGGTGTGAGCCTGTCACGCGAGGTCCACCCGTACGGTCGACACGATCCGGGCGAGCGCGTTACGGACCACCCGCGTCTCGGGGTGGCGGACGATGACGTACCCCTCGCCTTCGTACGTGCCGCTCGGGGGCTGACCCGGCGCCGGGACCCGCTTCTCGACCACGATCGGCCCGAGCTCCGCCAGGACCGCCTCCAGGCCGCGGATCCCCGACACGCGCCCCGACCCCTGTCCGCGCAGGTAGGCTGCCCCGGCGGCGTAGGGACGTGGCCGCGGGGTGAAGCGCCCGTGCACGACGACGTCGGCCCACGCCCGGAAGAGGTCGAAGTCGTGCGCCCACGAGATCAGGTGCATGAAGCGCGCGCCGGGGGGCCGGGCCCCGACCTCGGAGATGGCCACGTCGCCGTCCGGCCGTCGGAACCACTCCATGTGGCTCATCCCGGTGTCCATCCCCAGGGCGGCGAGCGCGTCTCCGGCCACGCGCCGGATCCCGTCGTAGCGCGGGTCGTCCACTTCGCGCGGCAGGAGGACGCACCACTGGATCCAGGGCTCCCGCAGCACCTCGAGCGCGCCCGGCAGATAGTCGTTGATCGAGTACCAGACGGGACGGCCGTCCAGGGTGATCGAGTCGAAGGAGTGCTCCTCACCCACGACGAACTCCTCGAACACGAGCGGACGCTCCGGCGTCGGCGGCATCGAGCGGAGGCAGCCGACCAGATCGTCCGGCGTCGAGAGCCGGTAGGTGCCGCGCGACCCCGACCCCGCGCGCGGCTTCACGATGACCGGGAAGCCGACGTGGCCGACGAACAGCTGCGCCTGCTCGGGCGTCTCGACGAGGGCGTGCCGGGCGCACGGCAGGCCGTGCTCGCGGAGGAGCTGCTTCATGCGCGCCTTGTCGCGGAAGTTCCGCCCCGCCTCCGCACCCATCCCCTCGATCCCGAGGGCGTCGCGAACCTCGCCGAGCGGAACCTGGAGCTCCTCGAGCGTGCCCAGGAGTCGATCGACCGGTCGGCTCGTGCCTTTCGCGACGTCCCGGACGGCGCCGGCGATCGTGGACGGGTCGAGTGCGTCGCGCACCCGGACGTATCCACCAAGTCGACCGCGGAGACCATCGGGGAGCTTCCGCTCGGGCTCCTGACTCGCCAGAACGAGGTGCACGTCCTCGGTACGCGAGAGCGCGCTCACGAAGCGGAGCGTGGTCTCGGCGAAGAACGGGGCGACGAAGACGACGGATCTCATGCGGGAGGTTCTGAGCCCGGGCCCGGTGGTTCAGCCGCGCCAAAGCTACACGGCGCCGGGCTCCATGGTACCTGCGTGCATCCGATCGGCTATCTTCTCCTCCGCGCATCCCTTCCCCCGGGAGCCCCGTGCACATCGTCTTCGTCGAGCCCTGCTTCCCCGCCAACCAGAAGGAGTTCGTGCGTGCGCTCCACGGGGCCGGCGCGAAGGTCACGGGCATCGGGGAGCGGCCGAAAGAGGCGCTCGACGCGGATTTGCGTGGCTGGCTCCTGCACTACGAGCAGGTACCGTCCGTGGTCGACGCGCGCGCACTCACCGCGCGGGTCGCTGCCGTCTCCGAGCGACTGCGCGTCGACCGGCTCGAGGCGACCGTCGAGGCGCACATGATGGCCGCCGCCGAAGCGCGCGAGGCACTCGGCATCCAAGGGTTGTCCGTGCGCACGACGTTCCTGTGTCGGGACAAGCCCGCGATGAAGGACGTGCTGCGAGAGGCCGGCGTGCCCTGCGCCCACTCCACGGGCGGGGGCGATCGGGTCGAGCTGCGGGACTTCGCCGAGCGGGTCGGCTTCCCCCTGGTCGTGAAGCCGCGTTCGGGCGCGGGTGCGTCGGGCACCCACCGCGTGGACGACCTCGCCACCCTGGATCGCGCCCTCGACGAGGCGGGCGTCGGCCACGGCGGCCAGGTCGCTGTCGAGGAGTTCATGGAGGGGCACGAGGGCTTCTACGACACGATCACGATCGGGGGGAGCGTCGCCCAGGAGTTCGTCTCTCATTACTACCCCAACGTGCTGGAGGCGATGAGGACGCGCTGGATCTCGCCCCAGATCGTGACCACGAACCGGATCGCGACGGCGCCGGCGTACCAGGAGGTTCTGGAGCTGGGCCGCAAGGTGATCGACGCGCTCGACATCGACACCTCGGCGACGCACATGGAGTGGTTCTACGGGCCGAAAGGGCTGCGCTTCTCGGAGATCGGCTGCAGACCGCCCGGTGTCCGCATGTGGGACCTGTACGCCGCCGCGAACGGGATCGACATCTACCACGAATGGGCCCTCGCCGTGCTCTTCGGCCGCACCAGCCGGCCTGCGTCGAGAGAGTACGCCGCCGGGATGATCACGCTGCGCCCCGACCAGGACGGTCGGATCCGAGGCTACGACGGTGCCGACGAGATTCAGGAGCGCTACGGCGAGTGGATCCTCGACGCGCACCTTCCTTCCGAAGGCTCGCCCACGCAACCCGTCGCCGCCGGGTACATGGCGAATGCCTGGGTGCGGATGCGACACCCCGACTACGACACTCTGCGCGGCATGCTGGACGACGTGGGACGCACCATGAAGGTCCGGGCCGCATGACGCCGTCCGCGGTGGTCCTCCTGGGGCCGCAATTCCACGTACCCACCGTGGCGAACGCCCTCGGGGCGCTGGACGTGTCGGGCCCGGTCGCGACGGTCACCGCAGGCTGGCAGGAGTGGGAGGGCGAAGACGCGGCGCTCGTGCACCAGCTCAGAGGACGGGGCGTACGCCTGAGCCTCTACGAGCGAAGCGAACGCGTGTGGTCGGCCGATCCCGAGCTGGCGGAGGCGCACCGGGCGGCTCAGAACGAGCTGCGCGCCCTGCGCCGTCTCTACAACCGCCAGCTCGTAGCCGTCGGCGGAGTCTGGGTCGGG
>JANQME010000224.1 GCA_028280205.1 Longimicrobiales bacterium | reverse complement strand
AGCGTCGGGAGCTCCTCGACCCGAGGCTCGCGCCGTCCACCGACTTCGCCCTCGACCGCGAGACGGTGCGCTTCGCGACGTGGCGGGCCTCGCTGAGCGTCAACTCGTCGCGTTCGCACGCGTTCCAGATGGGCACCACCCGCGGCGCGGCGCTCTTCCTCTCCGGACTGCTCCGTCAGGAGCTCGCCCTTCCCGACTCGATCGCGGGCGCGGAGGGCTTGGATCGCTCGGTCGGCGAGCTCGTGGCGCAGTTCCGCGGGGCGCTGCCGCTGTGGGAGCTCGGCTTCGCCCGTCACGTGCTCGCGCTCCGGGGCACCGCCGGCGCGGCGGCGGGACCGGGGGCCGGCCCCTTCACCTTCCGGATCGGCGGCGCCTCGGGCCAACGGGAGGCGCTCACCGGTCAGGAGCTCTTCGGTGGCGACTTCATCCTCTTCCCTCTGCGCGCCTACCCGCTCTCGTCGCGCGTCGGCCGATACGCGTGGAGCGCCACTGCCGAGTACCGCTTCCCGCTCCTGCTCGTCAACCGGGGTGTCGGGGCCTGGCCCGTGCACCTCGACCGGATCCTCGGCTCCGTCTTCGTCGACGCGGGCAACGCGTGGGGCCCTGACCTCAGCCCCTCGGGCGTGGAAAATCCGCTGCGGAGCACGCTCGTCTCCGTCGGCGCGGAAGTCACCGCCGAGATCCTCGGCCTCTACGACGTCGTTTTGCGGATGCGCGGCGGCGTTGGCGTGCCGCTCGTCGCCGCCGAGGGGGTCGGCGCCTGGATCCGGGTGGGTCTGCCCTTCTGATCTCGGCTGGCGCGCCCGGCCCGACTGCGAGGCGGCGCACCGGTGCACCGAACGGGCTCCCGAGGGGTAAAAAAAAGAGCTCCTGGGACTCTTGACCACAAGATATGGGGTCCCTACTATGGCTGTCGCCCCATATCTGGTAGGGTCGAGGGCGTTTTCCACAGGCATGATGCACGGCGGGAGCGGGTTCCCGCCGTTTTTCAACTCCGTATTCCGCAGCGTTCCACACTTCTTCCACACGGAGCCCCGGCGCGATGACCCTCGTTCACCAGCCCCGCCCGAGAAAAGAGTCCGTCCTCTTCGACGATGTTCTTCCCGAGGACCTTCCCCGGCCGGAGCTGACCGAGAACGCACGCATCGTCCTGGGCAAGCGGTACCTCAAGAAGGACGCCGACGGGACGCCGACCGAGGAGCCGGAGGTGATGTTCTGGCGGGTCGCGCGCACGATCGCCGCGGTGGACGCGGACTACGGTGGCTCCGAGTCGGCGGTGGACGAGGTGGCCCGCCAGTTCTACGACCTCATGATCCACGGGAAGTTCGAGCCGAACTCCCCCACGCTCATGAACGCGGGCCGGCCCCTCGGACAGCTCTCGGCGTGCTTCGTGCTGCCCGTCGAGGACGCGATCTCGAACGGGCAGAACGGGATTTACGACACGCTGCGCGCGATGGCGCTCGTCCACCAGTCGGGCGGCGGCACGGGCTTCTCCTTCTCGCGGCTGCGTCCGGAAGGGGAGACGGTCCGATCCACGATGGGGGTGGCGTCCGGCCCGGTCTCGTTCATGAAGCTCTACGATTCGAGCACGGACGTCGTAAAGCAGGGGGGCACCCGGCGGGGTGCCAACATGGGCATCCTGCGCGTCGACCACCCCGACATCCGCCGGTTCATCGCCTGCAAGAACGACACGTCGCAGGTCACGAACTTCAACATCTCGGTCGCCATCACCGACGCGTTCATGAACGCGGTCGCCAACGGCGAGTCGTACGATCTCGTGAACCCGCGAGACGGTCAGGTCGTCGGTCGGGAGGACGCCCGCGAGATCTTCGACATGATCGTCCACGGCGCGTGGCTGACCGGCGAGCCCGGGACCTTCTTCATCGACCGGGCCAACGAGTACAATCCCGTCCCGGCACTGGGGAGCTACGAGGCGACGAACCCGTGTGGCGAGCAGCCGCTCCTGCCCTACGACGTCTGCAACCTGGGCAGCATCAACCTCGGCAAGTTCGTGAAGGATGGGACGGCGCCGGGAGCGGACCCGGACGACGCCGTGGACTGGGAGGCGCTCCGTCGGGTGGTGCACCTCGCGACGCACTTCCTCGACAACGTGATCGACGCCAACGTCTATCCGCTGCAGGAGATCCACGACCTGGCGCAGGGGATCCGCCGGATCGGCCTCGGCGTCATGGGGTGGGCCGATATGCTCGTCCGTCTCGGCGTCCCGTACGACTCCGTGGAGGGTGTCGAGCTGGGCCGCCGCGTCATGGAGTTCGTCAACGAGGAGTCCCGCAACGCGTCGGAGAAGCTCGCCGAGACGCGGGGTGTCTTCCCCGCATGGGCCGAGTCGATCTGGGGGCCGGACGAGACGGCGGCGGTGCGTGACGGGGGCGGGCGCATCCGACCCGAGCGGCCCCTGCGCAACTGCAACCTCACGACGGTCGCGCCCACCGGCACGATCTCGATCTTCGCCGGCTGCTCGGGCGGCATCGAGCCGCTGTTCGCCGTCGCCTTCATGCGCAACCAGGCCGGCTCACTCATGCCCGACGTCAATCCCGACTTCGTGCGGGTGGCGGAGGAGGGCGGGTGGTACTCCGACGAGCTCATGGAGCGCATCGCCCAGGAAGGCCACATCCACTTCGACGAGGTGCCCGAGGACGTCCAGCGGGTCTTCCGGACCGCGCACGACATCACGCCCGAGTGGCACGTGCGGATGCAGGCCGCCTTCCAGGAGCACACCGACTCGGCGATCTCGAAGACGACGAACTTCCCGCGCGAGGCGAGCGAGGACGACGTGCGGCAGATCTACGAGCTGGCGTTCAGCCTCGGGTGCAAGGGCGTGACCGTGTATCGGGACGGCTCGCGGGAGGGGCAGGTCCTCTCGACTGGCGCGACGTCCAAGACGGGCGAGGCAGTCGCCACCCCTTCGGCCGAAGCGGCCGCGGCGGCGCTCACGGAGCTCGAGCACCAGGTCGCGGACGCACGTGAGGAAGCGCACAACCTGCGCATCGAGGTCGAGCAGCTGCGTGGGCAGCTCGCGGAGCGCGACGAGACGGCCGGCGCGGCGCGACACAAGCGTCAGCGTCCCGCGGCGCTTCGGGGCTACACCATGAAGATGATGTCCCCGCTCGGTGACCTGTACGTCACGATCAACGAGGACGTAAACGGTCGTCCGTTCGAGGTCTTCTGCACCCTCGGCAAGGCGGGTGGCGCCGCCATGGCGGACGCCGAGGCGATCGGGCGCCTGATGTCGCTCGCGCTCCGGTCGGGGATCTCGATCGCCCAGGTCAAGGATCAGCTTCGTGGAATCTCGTGTGATCGCGCCGTCGGGCTCGGTCCGAACAAGGTCCTCTCCGTGCCGGACGCGGTCGGGCAGGCGATCGAGCGCTACCTGGAAGAGAAGGAAGGGGTGCAAGAGGCGCTTCCGCTCACGGTGCCGTCGACCCAGGGGGCCACCCGGACGCAGGCCTCGGTCACCGCGAAAGCAGACGCGGCCTTCGACATCGGGACGTGTCCGGAGTGCGGCACCGGCCACATGGCGTTCGAGGAGGGGTGCAAGAAGTGCCACATCTGCGGCTACTCGGAGTGCGGCTGAACGCCGTGTCGGAGTGCGGCTGAACGCCGCGTCGAGTTCGACGAACAAACCGGGTCCGAGTCCGTGTAGGAGGAGGGGGTGGCGGGCGTCGCCCCTCCCTCCTTCCTTTTCGCGATGCGCAGTCTCACCCTCCCGCTCGTCCTCCTGACGGTCCTTCCCGGCGCGGCCGGGGCGCAGGGCTTCCTCGGCTTCGGCGACCCGATCAGCGATGCGGACATGCTGTACTTCGCCGGTGAGCCGCGGCACTCGCTCGACCGGCTCTTCGACCGGCTGGAGGCCG
Organism: Longimicrobiales bacterium; assembly: GCA_028280205.1. Classification (GTDB taxonomy): domain Bacteria; phylum Gemmatimonadota; class Gemmatimonadetes; order Longimicrobiales; family Gaopeijiaceae; genus UBA2589. The sequence goes on along the minus strand of JANQME010000224.1, from coordinate 11,060 downwards.
ACTCGCTCGACTACGACGCGCTCTGGCGTGCGGCGCGCGCGGCGGTCGTGATCGGGATCCACGAGGACGTGCATACGGACCAGAACGCGTGGCTCGATCCGGCGCTGATGTGGGCGCGCCGCGCCGCCGAGACCCGGCCCGGGGCGGTCGACGGGCTCTACTGGCGAGGTGTCGCGGCGGGCCGCAGAGCGATGAACGCCGGGCCGGGGTACGCCGTCGATCTGGCCCAGCGGGTGTACGACGACGCCCACGCGATCCTCGCGCAGGATTCGCTGCATGGGGGCGCGCACAACATGCTCGGCAAGCTCAACTACGAGGTGATGAGCATGTCGGCGATCAAGCGGCTCGTCGCGCGCACCTTCATGGACAGGCCCTCGCTGGACGACACGAGCTGGGAGCAGGCGGAGTATCACCTGGCGAAGGCCGCGGAGGTCGAGCCCGAGTTCGTCCTCTTCCACTTCGACCTCGCTCAGCTCTACCGGAAGCGTGGTCGGCGCGACGAGGCGATCCGGCACTATCGAGAAGTGATCGCGCTGACGGCGGTGCACCCCACCGACCGCCGCCTGCAGGAGCAGGCTCGAGCCGCGCTCGACGAGTGGGGCGTCGAGCCGGAGCCTCCCGGACCCACACCCGGATCGCCGGACTTCGGCGGAGCGCCGGCGATGGAGCTCGGCATGGTGGGCGCGGTCGTGACCGAGCTCGTCCGGTCGGGCGGCTGAGCGACCGGCCCCTCACGCGCTCGTCCCTCTTCGCTCCTCCCCGTTGCGTCGGCCGGACGGTGCGACAGATTCCGGCGCCGCGACGGGTCACACGCCTGTCCGCCCGCTGTCCTGCGCCGCTTCGATCCACGACCCGCTCCGGGAGCCCACGTGCCCGAATCCGCCGTCCGCGTCGCCGTCGTCCAGGCCGCCGCTGCCCCCTTCGATCCCGCCACCGCGGTCGACCACGTCTGCGAACGGACCGCCGAAGCTTCTGCGGAGGGGGCGCGCCTCGTCCTCTTCCCCGAGGCGTACGTCGGGGGCTACCCGTGGGGTCTCGCCTTCGGAACCGCGGTGGGAGGGCGATCGGAGGCGGGACGTCGGACGTGGGAACGGTACTGGGCGTCCGCCATCGACGTCCCGGGCCCCGAGGTCGAGCGCATGGCCGAAGCCGCCCGGACGGCCGGCGTACACCTGTGCGTGGGGGTGATCGAGCGGGACAGCACCTTCAGCCGGGGTACGCTCTTCTGCACGCTCCTCTACCTGGGGCCCGACGGCACACTGTTGGGCAAGCACCGCAAGCTCAAACCGACCGCCGCGGAACGTCTCATCTGGGGTGAGGGCGACGGTAGCACGATGCCGGTGATCGACACCGGCTACGGACGCGTCGGCGGACTGATCTGCTGGGAGAACTACATGCCGCTCGCGCGCATGGCGATGTACGCCAAGGGGGTGGAGATCTACCTCGCCCCCACCGCCGACGCGCGGGATCGCTGGCAGGCGACGCTCCGCCACATCGCCCTCGAAGGGCGCTGCTACGTCCTGGGGTGCAACCAGTACGTGCATCGCAGCATGTACCCGGACGATCTCGAGGTCGCAGACGAGCTGGACGCCTGGCCGGAGACGCTCTCGGCGGGAGGCTCGGCCGTATACGGTCCGTTGGGCGAGGAGGTGGCGGCGCCGCTGTGGAACGAGGCCGGCGTCGTTTACGCCGACCTCGACATGGGCGCCGTCGCCCGCAGCCGCTTCGACTTCGACGTCACGGGGCACTACGCCCGTCCGGACGTCTTCCGGCTGATCGTGGACGAGACGCCGCACCCTCCGGTCGAGTAGCCCCGCAAACGTCCGACCCGGAGTGGCGGCACGGACGTCACCACTCGATCGAGCCCTGCTTCGACGTGTCGATCTCCTTGCCGTCTCCGCCTTGGAGCAGCACCTGCTCGATCTGTTCGTAGAGGAAGTCGCGCGACTTCTGCTCGCGGGGGTCGAGTCCGTAGTGGTTGATCAGCAGGGTCTGGTGCTGCAGCCACTCCTTCCAGCAGTCGGCACAGATCTCGGTGCGGATCCGCTCTCCCAGCTCCGTCCGGAAGGGTGGCTTCTCCAGCGGTGTGGCGTCGGCTCCGCAGCGTCGGCAGTCCATCGTCGGGGATCCTCGGGGGGGCACACGGGGGCGGACGTTCGGATCGTGACCGGGCGGATACCCACCGGCTCGCGGGCGGGTCCATCCGTGGACGGCCTTTCGGGGGGCGGCTATTTTCTCAAATTGACGCCCCGAATGCCCAGGGAAGGTCACCCGATGGCTCTCACCAAGAAGCAGCTCGAACATCTCGAGGAGCGCCTCCTCGATGAGCGAGCACGTGCGCTCAAGGCGCTCGGCCTCTTCGACGAGCTGACCCAGGCCGACCGCGATTCGAGCGACTCCGATCTGTCGGCGTACACCGACCACATGGCCGACCAGGGAACCGAGGCCCAGGAGCGGGAAAAGGCGGCGGCGTTCGCGACGAAGGAAGGCCGCTACCTCTACCGGCTCGAGGAAGCGCTGCGTCGTCTCTACGCCGACCCGAAGAACTTCGGGACGTGCCATACGTGTGGAGCCGAGGTCGGGTTCGAACGGCTCGATGCGCTACCGCACGCCCGCTACTGCATCGACTGCAAGCGCAAGGAGGAGTCGGCCGCCTGACGCGGCCGTGCCTCACCTCGCACGGAGCTGTTCGAGCAGCTCGTCTCCCAGCACATCCGCCTTCCATCGGCGCATGCCCTCCACGTCGAGCAGCTCGTCGAGGCGTTGGGGTCCGCTGAGGCCGATCTCGAGGAGCACCGCGTTCGACAGGAGCGTGCCCTTCGGAATCCCGATCCGATCGGCCGCGCGGTTGCGAACTCGCTTGAGCTGGTCGACCAGAGCTTCGATCTCGGGCGGAGGACGGCTCGGTCCCCGACGCACGTTGCGCGGGTAGCCGACCACCTCCGCCTCCGGAAGATCGGCGACGGCTCGCAGCCGGGACAGGAGCTCCTTGCCCCGCTGCTTCGCGATGCGGGCGGGGAAGCCGCGCACGTCGGTGAGATCGGACAGCCGGCGGGGCCGCTCACCCACCGCCTCGATGAGCGGTCGGTCTCCGACCACACGGAACGGCGCCCGATCCATCTCCTGCGCGATCTCGTCCCTCCAAGCGAGCGCTTCGCGGATGGCGTGCACGTGGCGGGGCGGAAGGTCCCGCGCCTCCTTGATGCGGACCACCGGGTCCTCCTCCTCCTCGTCCGGGGGGTCACCCAGGTCCGATACCTCCTCGAGGGCCTCGAACTCCTCGCGGGCCCATTCCAGGCGGCCGCGCTCCCCGAGGTCCGACGCGAGCATGTCGGAGAGGCGTTCCAGGTAGCGAGTGTCGTCGGCCGCGTACTTCAGCATATCGGCCTCGAGCGGTCGGGCCGCCCAGTCGGCCCGCTGGTACTTCTTGGAGAGCTTCACCCCGAGCCGGGACTCGAGCAGCGCGGACAGACCCAGCTTCGTCTCCCCCAGGAGCGATGCCTGGATCTGGGTGTCGACGAGCCCGCGGAGGCGGATCCCGAGGTCCCGGCTCAGGAGACGCAGATCGAAGTCCGCCCCGTGCATGACCACCTCGACCTCGGGATGCTCGAGCGGACCGCGAATCAAGTCGGTGGGATCGAACGCCAGCGGGTCCACGATGTACGTCCGGTCGCCCACCGTGACCTGCATCAGGCAGAGGCGATCGGAGTAGCGGTGGAATCCGGCCGCCTCGCAGTCCAGCGCGATCCGGTCGGCCTGTGCGAGGTCCGACTCGAGGCCGGAGGCCTCGGAGATCGACTGGACGTGGATGTGGCTCATGGGAGTCGGGTGGGAGGGTGACGGCATCGGAAGGAAAGACCATGGCCCCCGGGGCGCCACCCCCGGTTGCACCCCCTTTCGGCCGCCGCGACAATTCGGGCGCCCGCGTTCCGGAAGCGCCTCCTCCCCGCCGATCGGCACCATGCTTCGTACCAAGGTCGTCTGTACCCTGGGCCCCGCGAGCTCGTCCCCCGACACCGTACGCGAGCTCGTTCGCCGCGGGATGAATCTCGCGCGCATCAACATGTCGCACGGGGCGCACGAGGATCATCGGACAGCGATCGCGGCGGTCCGCGAGGCGTCCGACGAGGTCGGTCGGCCGGTGGCGGTGCTCGTGGACCTCGCCGGGCCGAAGATCCGGGTCGGCGACCTGACCGGACCGATCGAGCTCGCGCGGGGCGAGGTGGTGACGCTCGCACCCGAGGAAACGGTCGAGGGCGACGAGATCCCGACCACGTACGCACCCTTGGCCGAGGAGATCCGACGCGACGACCTGGTCCTGGTGGACGACGGCCTGCTGGAGCTTCGATGCGTTGGCACGGACGGGGATCGGACCCGACTCGAGGTGGTTCGCGGGGGAACGCTGAAGAGCCGGAAGGGGATCAACCTCCCGACCGTCAACATCAGCGCTCCGTCGCTCACCGAGAAGGACGTCCAGGATCTCGACTTCGCGCTCGAGATGGAGGCGGAGTTCGTGGGGCTCTCCTTCGTGCGCAAGCCCGAGGACGTGACCGATCTCAAGGAGCGGCTGGACGGCCGCGCGCTGGCGGTGGCGAAGATCGAGAAGGTTCAGGCGCTCCGGGCGATCGAGGAGGTGCTCGCCGAGACGGATGCGGTCATGGTCGCGCGGGGAGACCTCGGGGTGGAGCTCCCGTTCGAGCGGGTACCGCTGGCGCAGAAGCGCATCATCCAGCTCGCCAACTACTTCGGTCGCCCGGTCATCACCGCGACCCAGATGCTCGAGTCAATGATCGAGCATGCCCGTCCTACACGCGCCGAGGCCTCCGACGTGGCGAACGCGATCCTGGACGGCTCGGACGCGGTCATGCTGTCCGGGGAGACGGCGGTCGGTGCGTACCCGGTGCGGGCGCTCGAAGCCATCGTGCGGATCGGGACCGAGATCGAGCGCAGCGGCTTCCTCGAGCGGGGTCCTCGATACCTGACGCGCCCGGGTCTGCGGACCCGGAGCGGTGCGAGCCGGCGGGAGCACGCGATCGCCGGCGCGACCGTGGAGTCGGCGCGTCAGGTCGGTGCTCCGGCGATCGTCGTGATCACGCGCTCGGGGATGTCCGCACGGCTGGTCTCGTCCTACCGCCCGCCGGTTCCGGTCTTCGCGGTGACGACCGAGCTGCGCACGTACCGGCAGCTCGGGGCGGTGTGGGGCGTGCACCCGGTGCTGGCGGAGGGCGTCGAGGTGTCGTACGAGGCACTTTCGGCGTACGGCCGGCAGGCGGTGCTCGAATCCGGCGTGGGTGAGCCGGGCTCCGCCGTCGCGATCACGGCGGGCTTCCCGTTCCACGAGTCCGGCTCGACGAACAACATGCGCCTCGACCGCCTCTGACCGTGCGAGCTCGCGGCGTTTCGACGTGAAGCTGACGTTCCTCGGGACCGGAACGTCGTTCGGCGTGCCCGTCGTGGGCTGCGACTGCGCCGCCTGCACGTCGAGCGATCCCCGGGACCGCCGCACCCGGCACGGCGCGCTCGTCGAGACGGAGCAAGGCCGCCTCCTCGTCGACACTCCGCCGGAGCTGAGGCTCCAGCTCCTGGACGCCGGCGTGTCCCGCGTCGACGCCGTGTGGTTCACCCACATCCACGCGGACCATATCCACGGGATCGACGATCTGCGCGCCTTCACCGTGCGCGGCGCGGACATGCCCGCCCACGTGCCCGAGGAGTACGTCGTCGCGATGCGGGAGCACTTCCGCTACATCTTCGACGACGCATTCCAGCCGCCTCAGGGGAGCTCGAAGCCCCGCATTCGCATCGAGCCGTTCGACGGCCGCGCTCCGGTGCCGATCCTCGGTCGGGACTTCCTCCCCGTCTCCGTGCCGCACGGGCGGGTGCGCGTCTACGGCTTCCGGGTCGGGGGCCTCGGCTACATCACCGACGCCAAGACGCTCCCGCCGGACGCGGTGGACGCCCTGTCCGGGGTCGACGTGCTCGTTCTCAACGCGCTCTGGTTCGGGCGACCGCACGGGTCGCACTTCAACATCGAAGAGGCGATCGAGGCGGCCCGGGCGGTCGGGCCGGGGCGCACCTACCTGACCCACCTGACGCACCGCGTGACGCACGTCGAGCTGCTCGAGCGACTGCCGGACGACGTACTGCCGGCGTACGACGGACTCACGGTGGAGATCGACTGAGACCCTTGTCGGCCGACGGCCGAGGAGATCGACCGATGGACCCTGTCCGCTTCGACTACGGAAACCTGCTCGCACCCCGCACCTCGGGTGGGATGGACCCCGCCCGGCTCGAAGGCGACCTCGCCGAGCGCTTCCGCGTCGCACACACGGCCGTCGAGGCGCAGCGCGAGGCAGGAGTGCTCGGCTTCCTCGAGCTGCCGTACGGGGAAGAGACGGTCGATCGGGTGGTGGAGCTCGCCGACGGCTTCGCGCAGTGGTTCGAGGACGTGGTCGTCCTCGGGATCGGCGGCTCCGGCCTCGGCGCAACCGCCTTGGGCCAGGCTCTGCTCGGCCCGTTCTGGAATCTGCGCAGCGCCGAGGAGCGTGAGCACTTCCCGCGTCTGCACGTCGTCGACAATCCGGACCCCTACACCTTCGCCGCCCTGCTCGAGCGCCTGGACCCGACCCGCACGATGTTCAACGTCGTCAGCAAGTCGGGCGCCACGGCGGAGACGATGGCACAGTACCTGGTCGCACGGGGCTGGATCGAGTCGGCGGTCGAGCCGGACAAGGCGCGGGGCCACTTCCTCTTCACGACCGACCCGACGAGCGGCGCGCTGCGGCAGATCGGGGAGCCGGAGGACATCCCGATGCTCCCCGTGCCCCCGAACGTCGGGGGACGTTTCTCCGTCCTCTCCCCGGTCGGGCTCCTGCCCGCCGCCGTGTGCGGCGTGGATCCCCGGGCGCTGCTCGCCGGTGCGGCGGCGATGGACGACCGCTGCCGGTCCGACGTCCTTTCGGAGAACCCGGCCGGGGTGCTGGCGGCGCTCCTGCACGCGGCCGACACCGAGTCGGGGCGTGGCATCCACGTGATGATGCCGTACGCCGACCGGCTGCGCGCCGTGGGCCTCTGGTTCCAGCAGCTCTGGGCGGAGAGCCTCGGCAAGGCCGTCGACCTGGAGGGGCGCACGTGCCACGTGGGCCCGACGCCGCTGGCCGCGCTGGGGGCCACCGACCAGCACTCGCTGCTGCAGCTTCTCATGGAGGGGCCGCACGACAAAGTCGTGCTCTTCCTGGGCGTCGAGGACGTCGGGGTCGACGTGCCCATCCCCGAGCGCTATCCGGGCATCCCCGCGCTCGCCTACCTGGGCGGGCACTCGCTCGGCCACCTCCTGGACGTGGAGCGCTCCGCGACCGCCGAAGCCCTCCGACGTGAGGGACGCCCGAATGCCACCTTCCTCCTCCCGCGCGTCGACGAAGGAGCGCTCGGCCAGCTTTTCATGCTGCTGCAGATCGCGACGGTGTACGCGGGCGCGCTCTACGGCGTGGACCCCCTCGACCAACCCGGCGTCGAGCTCGGAAAGCGGCTCACCTACGGGCTGCTCGGGCGGGAAGGCTCCGAGCGTCCGGACCTCGAGGAGCCCGACGCTTCCTGGGTCGTGTGAGCCGCGCCGGCGCGGGCCGGCCCCATGCACCCGCGGCCCGGCCTGATTATTGTTCTATGGTACGCGCCGCCGCACGGGAGTCCGCGACGCACGAGGGAGAATGCACATGAGAGATCACGACGACGTGCCCTACATCGTCATCGAGCGCGAGCGCGGCGGTGGCGCCGGCTCGTTCCTCCTCGGCGCCCTCGTGGGCGCGGGGCTCGCGCTCCTCTTCGCGCCGCGCACCGGCGAGGAGACGCAGGAGGAGCTCAAGGAGCAGGCGCGCAAGCTCCGCTCGGCGGCGGAGGAGCGCGTCCGCGAGGCGCAGCGCCAGCTCGAGGAACGTCTCGAGGATGCCCGTGACGGCGTTGCGTCCCGCTACGACGAGGTGCGCGATGCCGTGCGCGCCGGCCGCGACGCCGCCGAGCAGGCGCGCGCGGATCTCGAGGACAAGCTCGAGCGGTCGAAGTCGGCATACCGCGCCGGAGTGTCCGCGGCGCGCGAGGCCGTGACGGCGGGGGCGGACGAAGCCGAGGACTGATCTTGGCACCGGGGGGCTCCGGCGCCCCGACGCCCCGTCATCTCAGGCTCGAGCACCGGGCCCGGGAGTTTCTGCGCCGTCTCGCGGAGAAGTGCGACGACGACGAGATCTTCTTCATGGCCGGCGCGATCGCGTTCAACCTGCTCCTCGCGCTTTTCCCGCTGGTCGTCCTCGGCGTCGGGATCGCCGGCTTCGTGCTCGCACGATTCGGAGATCCAACCCAGGCCGTGCTCTCGCTCCTGACCACGAACCTCCCGCAGGGATCGGGGATCGAGGTGACCGAGCTGGTGGAGCGGCTCACCACGCGTCTGCTCGACGAGCGCACGAGCTATACGATTGCGGGCTCGGTCTTCCTGTTCTGGGTCGCGACCCGGCTCTCGGGCTGCCTGCGCGTGGCGCTGCGCGAGATCTTCGATATCGGCACGAAACGCAGCATCGTGCGCGGCAAGCTCTTCGACATCCTCGCGGTCCTGCTGGGCTTCGTCCTGCTCACCGCCAACTTCGGTACGAGCCTCGTGATCGGCGCGACCGTGGACCTCTCGGAGTCGTTCTTCGACTTCGGCACCCCCCAACTCTCCATCGCCGAACGGTCGCTCGGCTACGCCCTCTCCTTCGCATCGATCTGGCTCCTCCTCTTCCTCGTGTACCGGTACGTACCTCCGCGGCGAATTCGCTACCGAACGGCCGTCTACGCGGCCACCTTTACCGCCATCGCCCACGAGTCGCTCAAGTCGGGCTTCTCCTGGTACGCCACTGAGGTCGCCAACTACGGCTCCACCCTGGGCAATCTGGCCACTGTGGCGGTCTTCTTCTTCTGGATCTATTACGAATCCCTGGTGTTCATCCTCGGAGGTGAAGTGGCTCAGGTGTCGACCATGAGGAAGGCCAGCCGCGTGGGGGTCGTGACGTTCGAGGAGGGGTCGTGAGGGTGGCGTGTCCCGGGGCCGCGCGATGAGCGCCGGGGATGGAGGCAAGGTCGTCGCCCGCAACCGCAAGGCGCGTCACGAATACGAGATTCTCGAGACCTACGAAGCGGGGATCGAGCTCCGGGGACCCGAGGTCAAGTCGCTGCGGGCCGGCCAGGTTTCGTTCCAGGACGCGTTCGCCCGCGTCGACGGCGGTGAGGTCTGGCTGCACAGCCTGCACATCAGTCCGTACGAGCAGGCGAACCGGAACAACGCCGACCCCGTGCGTACGCGTCGCCTGCTCCTCAACCGAGCCGAGATTCGGCGGCTCACAGCCAAGACCGAGGAGCGCGGCCTGACCCTCGTTCCGCTCGACATCCACTTCAGACGCGGCTACGCGAAGCTCACCCTCGCCGTGGCGCGGGGAAAGAAGCTGCACGACAAGCGGGAGACGCTGAAGCGCCGGCAGCAGGAGCGCGAGGCGCGGCGCGCGATGGAGAAGGCATGACCACCCTGCGCCTTCGCACCATCTCCCGTGCGGTGATCCTCGGCAGCGTGGTCCTCGGTGCCGTGGAGGCCGACGCGCTCCCAGCCCAGTCTGCGCCACGCCTGGAGATCGAGCGTGGCGACGGGTCCTCGACGACCGTCGCCGTACGGCTCGATCGCGGGTACGCCGCGGTTCCGCTCTCGGTGCTTTCCGACCTCGGCTGGGGGGTGGAGGTGGTCGACGGCGGGCTGACGCTCTCCGCCGCCGGAGAGATCGCCCTTTCGCTGCGCATCGGTTCCCCTTTCTTCCGCTGGGACGGAGTGGTCCTGCAGATGGCGGACGCACCGTACCGTCTCGGAGCCGAGACCTTCGTCCCGCTGCAGCTTCTCTCGGACTTCCTTCCGCGCAGACTGCCCGGCCTCTACGACTTCGATGGAGCGCGCTCCGTGCTGCGGGCCGGTGATGTCTCCCTGCTCGGCGAGCAGAGTCCCTCTTCGTCGTCCGGGAACGTCGAGCCCGGGCCGGGAGATGACGACTCGGTGGAACGGGGAGCGTCCGCGAGTGTCGGGGCGACGATCGCCGCCGCCGCCCCCTACGACGGTGTGCGCGTCGTGATCATCGATCCGGGTCACGGCGGCGCGGATCCGGGTGCGCTCGGCGCCGGCGGGGTGCGGGAGAAGGACGTCGCGCTCGCCATCGGGCTCCGACTCGCGCAGCATCTGCGCGATCGTCCGAAGTTGGAGGTCCACATGGTTCGTGACGACGACACGTTCGTCGACGTGTGGGAGCGCGGGCGGATTGCCACCGAGCTGAAGGGCGAGCGGCCCGGGATCTTCGTCTCCATCCACGCCAACTCCTTCCCGGCGCGTCGGACGGCGCGCGGCTTCGAGACGTATTTCCTGTCGGATGCACGGACCGAGCACGAGCGGAGAGTGTCCGCCATCGAGAATGCGCCGCTCACCATGAATCCGGACTTCGCGGACGAGGAGCAGCTCGCCGACCTGGACTTCATCTTCCGCGACCTCAAGAACTACGAACACGCGCACTGGTCCGAGGAGTTCGCGAAGCTGGTACAGGCCGAGCTGGACGACTTCCACCCGGGTCCGAACCGCGGCGTGAAGCAGGGTGTACTGGCGGTTCTCACGAACGCACTCATGCCGTCCGTCCTGGTCGAGGTCGGATACCTTTCGAATCCCGCGGAGGCTCCGATTCTCGCCGGAGAGGACTTTCAGTCCGATGCCGCCGAAGCGATCGGAGATGCGGTCGTGGAGTTCTTCGAGCGCTATCCGCCGGGGAGCGGTGGCGGGGGGGCGCCGCCGGACCGGTGATCGGGCGCGCGGCCGTGGCGCTGCTCGTCGCGCTGGCAGCGGGCTGCACGTACCACAATGTCCTCTTCAACGCGGGTGAGCTCTATACGCTCGCCGAGGAGCATCGTCGGGCGGGGCAGGACACGTCGGCGCGCTCGGCGTACGCCGACGTCGCACGCACGACCGGGCCGGCGGTGCGCGCACGGCCGGACGCCGACTGGGCGGACGACGC
>JANQME010000438.1 GCA_028280205.1 Longimicrobiales bacterium | reverse complement strand
AGCTTCGACTTCCTGTCCCCTTGGGAAGGCACACAAGATTTGCTGCCGGGTGATGAAAAAGCACCTGACGCGCCAAAGCCGAGTTGAGCGCTTGATGGTGGGGCTCCAGGAGACGGACGATCTTCGTGTGCGCCCCGCGCAGCCGGTCACGGATCCGTTTCAGCTCGTCCGACGCCGAAGAGAGGAGCTGGCCCTCCTCGTCGACGCACCGCTCGATCACACGCTCCAGCTCGCGCCGTTCGATCAGCCGCTCGAGAACCGTTCCCAGCTCGGGGTAGCCGTCGTCGTGCTGTCGCAGCTCCTCTCGCAGCTCGCGAGAGGACGCGAGGATTTGCCCGATCCGGACGAGGCCCAGCGGCTCCAGGACCGCCCCCTCGACGCCGAACTGCGAGAGCTCCGAGTCCAGCTTCGGGATCGGGCCCGGCCCCCACGACGGAGCCGCGGCCACGAAGCGCATGGCGGCCCCCACCCGATCGAGCTCCCGCGCCACTTCGGAGGGCTCGCTGCGCGGCCGGAGGGCGAGGATCCGGTCGCGTCCGGCCTCGCTGGCGGCCCGCCCCGCGACCCGTTCGAGTACGCGCCCGAACTCCAGGACCTCGAGCGCGTGGTCGTTCATGGCCGCGGGCTCACCCCGCCAGCTCCTCGCGGACGATGCGGTTCGCCTCCTTCCCGTCGAAGCGTCCCCGGATCTTCGGCATGAGGCGTCCCATGAGAGGGCCCATCTCGGTGGCACCCTCGTCGATGAGCTCCCGCACGATCGTCCGCACCTCGTCTTCGGTGAGGCCCTCGGGGAGGTAGTCGGAGAGGATCTCGGACTGCGCATCCTCCTTGTCCGCGAGCTCGTCCCGGCCGGCGGCGCGCATCTGCTCCGAGGCGTCGCGCCGCTGTTTGATGGCCTTCGTCAGAACCTGGACGACGCCCTCGTCGTCGAGCTCCTCGCCCCCGTCGATCTCGCGGTTGCGCACCTCCGCCAGGGCGGTCGACAGGACGAGGGTCCGGACCTTGTCTCGCTCCTTGCGGGCGGCGTTGAGGTCCGACTGCAGCCGGCTCTTGAGTTCGTTGGACACGCTCGATCCGCCCGGGTTTCGGTTCTCGTTCGGGGTGGTGAAGCTACCGAGGGCGCGAGGTCCGATCAATCGCCGATCGGGCACCCGGACGTCCCGCGACGACATGGAGACGCCCTTCCGCCCGCACGACGTTGCCGATCCCCGTCGAACCCGGATCAGGAGGCACGATGGACCTCATCCCGCAGGCCGCCGAGGACACGCTCCTCACCCATCCCCACGCCGCGCTTCGACTCTCCGAGCTGCGCGAGCTGCTCGCGCCACACGTCGATCGCGGACTCACCGATGCTCGCCTGCGCGAGGTGCTCGAGCTCCACCCGGAGCGCTTCCGACTCCTCGACGCGTGGCAGCGACGGTGGCCCGAGCTCTCGGTCGACGACGAGGGCCGAGGCGGTCGCTCCCCACGCCACGGGTCACGCCGGGTCGACGCCTGGGTGATCGCCCTGGCCGACACGCCCAGCCCGCTTCCCGACCTGCCCGAAGTTCGGCTGCGGGAGAGCGTCCGATGGCTCGCGCGCGGCTTGGACGACCGCTCGGTCCTCTGCGTGGGTCGGTGGTTCGCGATCGCGATGTCGGAGCGGGAGGCCCGTCGGGTCATGGCTCGCCGACCGCCGCCGGAGACGCCGTACCGGGGTCTCGAGCGCCGGGCGTCGTGAGGAGGGCGGTCCGCCACTCGCCGTCCTCGTCGAGCGCGGTCGGCCGGAAGCCCCGCTCCTCGAGGGCCGCGCGGACCGAGACCCACTCGTCCTCCAGGATTCCCGACACGACGAGCCACCCGCCGTCGCGCAGAGCCCCCCGGAATCCGTCGAGGAGCGGGGTGAGGAGCTTCGTCTCGATGTTGGCCACGATCCCGGAGACGGGCGGCCGAGCGGCCAGGTCGCCGGAGGTGGCGTGGTACGGTTCGACCACGACACGTGTCCCGACGCCGTTGCGCACGACGTTCTCCTCGAGCGCCTCGCACGCGAGCGGATCCGCTTCGATCGCCACGACTCGCTGCGCCCCCAGAAGCACCGCGGCAATGGAGAGGATGCCCGAGCCGGCCCCGACGTCCAGGACCGAGTCGCCCTCCTCCACCGCTCGCTCGAGGAGCCGCAGGCTTCCCCGGGTCGTGCCGTGCTCGGCCGTCCCGAAGGCCATGCCCGGGTCGAGCACGATGACGAGGTCGCCGGGCCGCTCGTCGTCCGGCTCGATCCAGGAAGGACGCACCACCAACCGGTCGGTGATGCGGCGGGTGCCGAGCCCTCGGCGCCAGGTGACCGCCCACTCCTCGTGGGGCTGCCAGCCCCACTCGACGACCGGATCGTCGAGGCCAGCTCCGCTCGCGAGCGCGACGCGGGCCTCGGCGACGAACGCCTCGGGATCGGGCGGTTCCTCGTAGAAGGCGACGAAGCCAGTCGTCCGCTCCTCCACGCCCCGTGCGCCGAGCTCCACGAGCGCGTCGGCAACCACACCGGCGGCATCGACGTCGGCGTCGCTCGAGGTCGGACGGGCGACGCGGAGCTCCAGCCACCGCCGTGGTGGGGTGCTCACGCGGTCGCCTCCGGCGTCATCCCCCCGTCAGGGCTTCCTTCACGCGGGACCAGAACCCCTTGTGGGTGCCTCTCTTGATCGTCGCCGGCGCACCGTGCTCGACTTCCGCGAGGCGGCGGAGCACCTCCTCCTGCTGGCTGGTGAGGTTCGTCGGGGTCCACACCAGGACGCGGATCACCTGGTCGCCCCGCACCGTACCGTTCAGCTCGGGCAGACCGAGACCGCGCAGACGGAGCGCCTCGCCGCTCTGGATCCCCTCCGGGATCGTGACGCGCGCGACGCCGTCGATCGTGGGGACCTCGACCTCGGCGCCCAGCGCGGCCTGGGCGAACGTCACCGGCAGCTCGTGGATCAGGTCGGCCCCCTGGCGCACGAAGCGCGGGTCTTCCTCCACCTCGAGCAGGACGACCAGGTCGCCCCGGGGCCCGCCCCTCGGGCCGACGCTTCCCCGACCGCGCAGCGTGAGGAAGTTCTCCGAGGTGACGCCGGCCGGCACTTCCACCTCGACCTCCCGCTCCGACCGCACTCGACCCTCCGA
>JANQME010000425.1 GCA_028280205.1 Longimicrobiales bacterium | reverse complement strand
GTCCCGTGGTCCAGGTCGAGCGCGGTGCCCTGCGCGCCCTCCAGCAGGACGCTACGGCCCTCCGCCAGCGCGCGGCTGATCTCGGGGCCGACGTCGGTGGCGATCGCGAGCAGACGATCGCCGAGCGCGAGCGTCTCCTCCATCGCCGGGTCGAGCTCCTCCGTCCCGGCGCCCAGCTCCTGCAGCCGGGCGACGACGCGGCTCTTCGCGGCGCCGATCCGCTTCGCGAGACGCTCCGGGTTGAGAAGATCCGCGGCGCGCACGCCACGACGCCCGGCCTTGTCCTCGTACGCCGGTCCGATCCCGCGACCCGTGGTGCCGATCTTCGTGGCGGCCGCGTCCTCGACCGCCTTGTCGAGGTACCGGTGGTACGGCATGAGGAGCTGCGCCCGGTAGCTCACGCCGACCCGACCCTCGATGTCGACCCCGCGCTCCAGGAGCGCGTCGTACTCCTCGAAGAACTGCTGCACGTCGAGCACCACGCCGTTGCCGAGCAGACAGCGCCGACCGGCATGGAGCACCCCGGACGGGATCTGGTGGAGCACGAACTCTTCGTCGCCCACATGCACCGTGTGGCCGGCGTTCGCGCCACCCTGGTACCGCGCCACGATGTCGACGCGTTCGGCGAGCACGTCGACGATCTTGCCCTTGCCCTCGTCGCCCCACTGACAGCCGACGATGACGGTGCAGCTCCCCTGTCCGGACATCGTACCCTCAAAACGAAACGGGCCCACTCCCGGCGGGGAATGGGCCCGTGACTGGTGTATCCTTCGGGGGAAGCTAGGTGCGCGGCGACGGGGGTGTCAACGAACGCCGGCCCGCCGGTGACGGGTCAGTCGATCCATCGCCGGACCGCCACACCGTCAGATCGAGACGCCCTCCCACATCACCGTGAGCGCCCGACGCGTCTCCGCGAGCGCCGCGCGTCCGCGAGGCTCCACGGCGAAGTACTTCCGGGCGCGCCCACCCCGCTCCGGGGTCGACTCCCCCAGCTCGAAGCGGACGAAGCCCTTGCGTTCGAGTCGGTCGAGGGTCGTGTAGACGGCCCCGTACGAGACGTCCCGTCCGGTGCGGTGCTCGATCTCCTCGCGGATCTCTACCCCGTAGGCGTAGTTGTCGAGCCGCAGGAGCGCGAGGAGGACGAGCTGTTCGAATTCTCCCATGGCTACTCCGAGCGCAGGGCGTCGGTGGGCGAGACCCGGACGGCACGGGTCGCGGGGAGCACGGATGCGGCCAGAGCGGTAGTCGCCAGCCCCACACACCCTACGGCGAGGGAGACCGGATCGAGCGCCGGGACCCCGTACACCGCGCCCCGAGCGATCGACAGGGTGGCCCAGACGCCGATCAGGCCGAGTCCTACGCCCCACACGGCGAGACGTACGCCGCGCCGAACGACGAGGCCCACGACCCCGGTCCGTGCCGCGCCGAGCGCGATGCGGATGCCCAGCTCCCGTGTGCGACGCGAGACGAAGTACGAGACGGTCCCGTAGATGCCGGCGGAGGCGAGAAAGAGCGCGGCGACGGCGAAGAGCGAGATCAGGGTGGCGTAGGAGCGTCGCTGGGCGAAGTGCGCCTCCAGGCGCTCGTCCATGCCCCGCACGTCGGGCGGCGGC
>JANQME010000419.1 GCA_028280205.1 Longimicrobiales bacterium | reverse complement strand
TTCCCCGAGCGGTGCACCGCCGACACGCTCTTCGAGAAGATCCGGACCTTCCGGCCGACCGTGCTCGTCAACGTTCCGACGATGGTGAACCACCTGGTGAGCCACGAAGGGGCCGCCGGTGCGGACCTCTCCTCGCTCCGGCTCTCCACCTCGGCCGGCGAAGCGCTCCCCGTGGAGCTGCACCGACGCTGGAACGACGCCTTCGGCGTGCCCCTCCTCGACGGGCTCGGTACCGCGGAGATGTGGCACATCTTCATCTCGAACCGGCCGGACGACGTGCGTCCGGGTACGCTGGGCCGCCCGGTGGACGGCTTCGAGGTGCGCGCCTGCGACGCCGACGGCAACGACGTGCCCGCGGGCGACGTGGGTTTGATGCGTGTGCGGGGCGACTCTCTTGCGCTCGGCTACTGGAAGGACGAAGCCCGGACCGCCGAGGCGTTCCAGGACGGCTGGTACGTCTCGGGCGACATGATCGCCTTCGACGAGGACGGCTACGTCGTGTACGGAGGGCGCGCCGACGACATGCTCAAGGTCAGCGGGAAGTGGCTCTCCCCGAAGGAGCTCGAGGGCTGCCTGCTCGAGCACCCGGCGGTGGTGGAAGTCGCCGTGGTGGGGCTCACGACGTCCGAGGGGCTGGTGAAGCCCGGAGCTTTCGTCGTGCCCGCGGGCAACGTCTTCGACGCCGAACTCCTCGCCGACGAGCTGCGCGCGTGGGCGAAGGAGCACCTGGAGCCGTACAAGTATCCGCGCGTCGTCCACTTCCTCGACGTCCTGCCCCGCACGCACCTGGGGAAGGTCGATCGGGGCGCTCTGGCCCGGCGGAAGAGCGCCCGCTGACGGCGACGAGCGTCTCGGTGGCCACCCACCTCGAGGAGGCGGTAGATTGCGCCGCGTGGGAGGGGATCCGGCTCGAGGAGGGGACGATGAAGGACGTGCACGCCGGCGACGAGGGACCGTTCGCCGAAATCGATCCGAAGCTCACCGTCTTCGCGCTCGCCAACGGGCTCGACCTCACCAAGGCGGACGGCCACCGACGTCTCGAGTGGTTCTCGGACGGCTTCGAACGCGCCATCCGGATCGACGCCGTCGGCGAAGGCCGCTACGGCGTCGCCGTCTTCCGCTGGAAGTCGGGCTCGGACGAGCTCGGGGACCCGGCCCCGGTCCGGGAGGCGGTGGACGCCACCGGAGTGGTCGGAGTCCTGGACGAGGCGGTCGAAGCCGCGAACGGCCTCTGACGAGACGTCACCGGGAACACACCCGATTCGAGGCGCTGCAGCGAGAGGTTGTGCGCTGCCGCCGGTGCCCGCGCCTCGTCGAGTGGCGCGAGCGCGTCGCCCGGGAGAAGAGGGCGGCCTTCCGTGAGGAGTCATACTGGGGCCGACCCGTACCGGCGTTCGGAGACCCGAACCCACGGCTCCTCGTCGTCGGGCTCGCCCCCGCCGCCCACGGCGCGAATCGCACGGGGCGGATGTTCACCGGGGACCGCTCGGGCGACTGGCTCTACCGGGCTCTGCACCGGGCAGGCTTCGCGAACCGGTCCGAGTCGACCCACCGGGACGACGGGCTCGAGCTCACCGACGTCGTCGTCACCGCCGCGGTCCGTTGTGCGCCGCCTGGCAACCGTCCCGCGCCGGCGGAGCGGGACGCCTGCGCGCCCTGGCTGGACGCCGAGCTCGGTCTGCTCGATGGCCTCCGGGCCATCGTGGCGCTCGGCGGATTCGCGTACGTGCAGACGCTGCGCGTCCTCGCGGAGCGGGGCGTCGAGGTGCCCCGTCCGCGGGTGCCGTTCGGCCACGGCGTCGAGGTATCGCTGCCGGCCTCGGGCCCGGGCCGGCGGGCGCGGACGCTGTTGGGCTCGTACCATCCCAGCCAGCAGAACACCTTCACGGGCCGGCTCACCGAGGAGATGTTCGACTCCGTCTGGCGTCGTGCCCGCGAGCTCGTCGACTCCCGCGGAAGCTCCGTACCGACATGATGCCCCGCGTGCCCCACCCCTCGGCGCCCTCAGCTTCTCCCGCATGAACCCTCCGCCGCACTCCCTCCGGGCCACAGCCCGCGCCGCGCTCCTCGGCGCGACCCTCGCGCTCGCGGCAGCCGGCAGCCCGGGCTTCGCGACGGCTCAACCCTTGGGGGGCGTCGAGCTGATGGAGCTCACCATCGCCGAGGCGCACGAGGCGATGCTCGCGGGCGGGCTCACCGCCCGCGCCCTCACCGAGGCGTATCTGCGCAGGATCGAGGCGTACGACCGGGCGGGCCCGCACATCAACGCGCTCATCCTGGTGAATCCTCGCGCCCTCGCGCGCGCCGATTCCCTGGACGCGGAGCTGCGGCGCACCGGGGCGCTCACCGGTCCGCTGCACGGCGTCCCGTTCATCGTGAAGGACAACTACGATACGCACGACCTGCCCACGACCGGCGGGTCGGCCGCGCTCGCGGGGTCGATGGCCGCCGACGACGCATACCAGGTGCGAAGGATCCGCGAGGCGGGCGCGATCGTCCTGGCCAAGTCGAATCTGGCGGAGTTCGCGTTCACCGCCCTGGAGACGGTCGGCTCGATGCTCCCGGGGTGGACGTTCAACCCCTACGCCCTCAACCGCGTCACGGCCGGATCGAGCGGCGGGACCGCGGCCGCCGTGGCGGCGAGCTTCGGGCTGGTCGGACTCGGGACGGATACGGGTAACTCGATCCGCGGCCCCTCCAGCCATCAGTCCCTCGTCGGCATCCGTTCGACGCAGGGGCTCACGAGCCGGGACGGCATCATGCCGCTCTACGCTCACCGGGACATCGGCGGTCCGATGACCCGGACGGTCGAGGACGCGGTGCGGGTCTTCGACGTGATCGCCGGGACCGACCCGGCCGATCCGATCACCGCAGAGGCCGACGCACGGCGCCCCGAGACGTATCTGGACGCCCTGGTCCGGGACATCCGCGACGTCCGGATCGGGGTGGTGGGTCAGATCGCGTACAAACGAACGGCGGACCCGGAGATCCTGATCCGGTTCGGCCGGGCGCTTCGCGATCTCGAGCGTCTGGGCGCGACGGTCGTGCGGGACTTCCGCATCGAGAAGCTCGACGAGATCCGGCGAGGCACGGGCTGCCCGCGCTTCCGCTACGACCTCGAGCGCTACCTCGCCGACGTCCCCGATCCGCCGTACCGGACGCTGGCCGAGATCGCGGAGAGCGGGAAGGTCTACCGGACGGTGATGCCGTCCGTGGAACGCTTCCTCGAATTCGAGGGGACGCCCGAGACGAACGAGGAGTGCGTCCGTGGGCGCGCCCGTGAGGACGCCTTCCGGCACGCGGTCCGCGACGCCATGCAGGCGTACGACGTGGACGCGCTCGTATATCCGTCGTGGAGCAACCCGCCCCGCCTCGTGGGCGACATGACGACGCCGCACGGCGACAACAGTCAGTATCCCGCTCCGCCCACCGGCTTTCCGGCGCTCACCGTGCCGATGGGCTTCGTCGTGGAGGGGACGCTCCCCGCGGGACTCCAGATCCTGGGCGACGCGTGGTCCGAGCCCCTTCTCTTCCGGATCGCCTACACGTACGAGCAAGCGACGCGGCATCGCAGACCGCCCCCGACCACCCCACCCCTACCCCACTGACCCGACCCCCGGAGCCACCGAACCCATGGACCGACGTCACTTCGTCCGCACGAGCGCCGCCGGAATGGCGGCGGCGGCCGCCCCCTCGACCCTTTCCGCCGATCCCGGCGTCTCCGACACCGAGCCGGCCGGTGCGCCCGCGGTGCACGTGCGCAGGGCGAGACCGCTGTGCGTCGCCGACGTGAGCAGCATCCGCTACCGCAACGGTGGACCGGAGAGCGCGATCGAGCGGGCGTTTCGCGGCATCACCGAGGGAGAGGACGTCCTCGACGCGATCGTGGCCGGGGTGAACATCCCCGAGCTCGACCCGGAGGAGCGCGGCATCGGATACGGCGGGCTGCCGAACGCCGACGGAGTCGTGCAGCTCGACTCGTGCCTCATGCACGGCCCGCGCAGGTGGGCGGGCGGGGTCGCGGGCATCGAGGGGGTGCGGACGCCGTCGCGTGTGGCGAAGGCCGTGGCCGAGCTGACGGACCACCACCTGATCGTGGGCGAGGGCGCGCGGGAGTTCGCTCGCTCACTCGGATTCGAGATCGAAGACGATCTGAACACGCCGGCCTCGCGCGCGTTGTGGCTGGAGTGGAAGCGCCGGGTGGATCCGGGCCACTGGCTCGACCCGGAGGAGCGTCGATCCGGGCAGTCGCGCCGCGGCGAGGAGACGGACCCCGACGCGCGGCGTCGCTACCAAGAGGCCGCGCTGGCCGCCGGGCTCTCGATGGTCGAAGACGGCCTCATCGACCCCGACTCCTTCTGGGGCACGACCAGCCTCGAGGCCGTGAACGCCGACGGGGACATCTGCGGCGTCACCACGACGAGCGGGCTTTCCTGGAAGATCCCGGGACGGGCGGGCGACTCCCCGATCCTCGGGGCGGGCCAGTACGTGGACAACGACGTGGGTGCCGCCGGCTCGACCGGACGAGGCGAGGCCAACCTCTTCAACTGCGCCTCCTTCCTCATCGTCGAGTTCATGCGCCAGGGGATGTCGCCGAAGGACGCGGGTATGGCCGCATTGGGACGCATCCGCGACAACACCGTGGAGCCCCGGCTACTCAACGAGCGGGGACTACCGTCCTTCGACGTCCGCTTCTTCGTGCTGAACAAGGCCGGCGAGTACGCGGGTGTGGCGATGTACGGGTCGAGCGAGTCGAGCTTCGCGGTGTGCGACGAGAACGGCGCGCGTGAGGAGCCCCTGGAGGGCTTGCTCGAAGGCCCGCCCCGCGGATAAGCAGGCAGGCGCCGGCGCGCCGAATCAGGTGCTCCGCTCGAAGGCGGTCAGGATCTCGAGCCCGAGCTCCTTCGTCCCGTCATCGGGGCAGTAGATCGGAAGCTGGTTCGAGATCTTCGCCGCGCGCACGGGCTGCGGCAGCGCCCACGCGGCAGCGAGCAGGCCGACGAGGCCGGCCGCCACCAGGAGCGCATGCAGCCGGGACGAGCGGTTCGGAGCCTCGGTCATGCGGTCGATCCGTCGCTCGAGGAAGGGACGCCCCACGGAGAAGCCGACGCCGCAGGCGAACCGACTCCGTCGCGCGCCGACCGAGATGAGCAGCTCGGCGTAGTCGCGCAGATCGGCTTCCCGGTGACCCAGGACGCGTCGGTCACAGTCGACCTCGATGGCGAGTCGGGCTCGGGCCGCGATGTACCAGAGCGCGGGATTCCACGGCTCCGCGGCGACGAGCGCCGCCAGGAGAAGGAGGAGGCGCGGGTCGCCCGCGCGCAGGTGCTCCTGCTCGTGGCGTAGCAGCATGGCGCGCTGCGCGGGGTCGAGCTCGAGCGCCCACTCCGGGACGACGATCGTAGGCGCGCGGAATCCGACGAGGGCCGGACCGACGTCGGGGGAGACGCGGACGGGCACACCGTCGAGCTCCACCGGCCGCCACCGGCGCGCCTCCAAGGAGGTCGCGACGAGGCCGCCCACGAGGGTCGAGGCGAGGAGAGTGGTGAGCACGGCCCAACCCGAGACGAGCACCCGGTCGAGCCGGGCCAGGGCGTCCACCCCGTCCATGACGACGCCGGCCGTCGGCGACGCCGCAACGACGGCGCCCTGCACCTCGACGGCGGCCGCCGAGTCCTTGAGCAGAACACCCAGGACCGGGAGCAAGAAGGCCGCGACCAGGGCCGTCGCCCACACGCGGCGCGTGGGCCCACCCATCGTCCTCACCGTCTGCTCGACCGCGGTCGCACCCACGACGACGAGCGCACCGAGCGCGATCGAGTAGAGCATCCACGCAGCGATCATCCCTCGCCCTCCTCCTCTTCCTCGTCCCCGATGCGTGCGTCCAGGAGCGCGCGGATGCGCTCCAACTGCTCGTCCGACAGCTCCTGGTCCGACACCAGATGCGTGAGCAGGGTTTCCGTCGAGCCGGCAAACAGCTTTCGGGTGATCCGGTTGAGCGCGCTCACCCGCGCTTCGCCCCGTTCGACCCGTGCGTGATACCGATACGCACGACCCTCGGACTCGTGACCGACGTACCCTTTCTCTTCGAGCGTCCGAAGCATCGTGAGCACGGTCGTGTACGCCAGCTCAGCCGGCAGCCGCTCGCGCACGTCCGCCACCGTCGACGGTCCGTGCTCCCAGAGCACCGCCATGACATCCAGCTCTCGATCCGTGAAGAGCGGCTCACCCATTCCAGCCTCCTGATCTCTCGTTCGACCGGCCCGGCGTCCGGACCCGTCCGTTCACCGCACCCGGAAGCTACATCCTTGACGCCCGAATTACTAGATCCATAGTATTACCGGACTAGTAGCTCCGGCGGCGGGCCGCCCGGGGTGACGAAGCGGCGTGGCGACGGGAGACCGGGAGGCGGGATGGGACGCAGCGGACGGGTGGGGCGCCGGGAGCTTCGGGCGGCCGCCGTACTTCTGACGGCGATCGGGATTCTGGCAGGGGAGACCCGCGCCCAGTCGGTCGAGAGCCAGGCCGACGGCACGCCGAAGGCTGTCGCCCGGATCCTCGGCGTTTCCCCGCCTCCGCCGGGCCCCGACGGACGGCTCGAGTACCGGGTCGGGCCGGTCGTCGACGCGATCCAGGTCGACGGCCGTCTGGACGAGGCGGGGTGGAGCGACGCCTTGGTGATCCCGCTCCCGTGGGAGGTGGCCCCCGCAGAGAACGGTCGTGCCGACGTCGAGACCGAGTGTCGACTGACGCAAGACGACGAGAACCTGTACCTCGGGTGCATGGCCGAGGACCCGCGACCGGACCGGATCCGGGCCTTCGTGGTCGACCGCGACGGCATCGGGGGTCACGATCGCATCACGCTGACGCTCGACCCCTTCAACGACCAGCGACGCGCCTTCCAGTTCGGCATCTCGGCCCTCGGCGTCCAGTCCGACGCTGTGCTCGCGCAGAACGCCGGTGGGGACCAGGGCCCGACCGACATCCCCGTGGACCCGTCGTGGGACGCGATCTGGTCGTCGGCGGGCACGATCACCGACACCGGATACGTGGTCGAGGCCGCGATCCCCTTCCGGTCGTTGCGCTTCCCGGCCGAGGCGGGGGGCGCCTGGGGCGCCTATCTCACGCGGTGGTGGCCGCGGAGCGTGAACGTGGAGATCCGCAGCGCGACGTGGGATCAGGACGACTCCTGCGTCCTTTGT
>JANQME010000411.1 GCA_028280205.1 Longimicrobiales bacterium | reverse complement strand
CCGCCTCGACCTCGAGGTTCGGCAAAGAGTCCGCGCGTGCGCGGTCGGAGAGGAGCAGGTTGCGGTTCGTCTGGTAGGCGTCGGTGCGCTGCGCGCCCTCGTGGACGCGGATGATGCCCCGGAACACCGCCCGGGAATCGCCGTCGAGGGCGCCCTTGTAGAGCAGGTCCGAGCCAGTGTTCGGCTCGATGTGGTCCTGACTCGTGTTGAAGCTGAAGTGCTGGTCGCCGTCGCCGAAGTAGAGGCCCAGCATCTCCGAGTTGGCGCCCGGTCCGAGAAGCTGTGCGTTGAGGTCGACCCGGTGAACGGAGGCGCCCAGGCCCAGGTTGAGCGTATCCACGCGCGCGTCCCGGTACGCCAGCGTCCGCTGCGCCGAGTGGACGAAGACGCCCCGGCCGGCGCGCTGCATCTTCACGTACTGCACGACCGCGCCGTCGCGCGCCACGATCTCCACCGTCGACGACTTGAAGGTCTGGACCGCGAAGTCGTCGGAGACGACTTCGTCGACGTACGACACCTGACTGTTCGCGTCGGCAACGATCAGGACCCGGCTGAAGTAGGCCGCACCCGGTTCGCTCAGCCAGCGCGTGACGCGGATCGGAAGCTCCAGGCGGACGTCGGCGGGCACGTGCAGGAAGATGCCGTCGTTCCACAGCGAGGCGTTGAGTGCCTCGAACTTCCCGTCCGATGCGGGGACGACGCTTCCCAGGTGTTCGCGCACGAGGTCCGGATGCGCCTCGAGCGCGTCGTGCAGCGAATCGAGCACCACGCCGCGCTCGGCGAGCTTCGGGTCGATGTCCGTATGGACGACGTGGCCATCGATGAGCACGATGTGACCGGAAGCCTCGTGGTCGGCATCCATCGTCGCGCGCAGCCGCTCCGGCCAGGCGGCCGGGTCGTCCGGAGCGGTCTCGCTCTCGGAGAGCCGAAGCACATCCAGGTCGAGAACCTTCCGGAGATCGGTGTAGCGCCACTCCTCCAGCCGGGTCGTCGGCATCGGCGTGCGCTCGTACGCCTCCCACGCGGCGAGCCGCTGCTCGCGCAGCCACTCCGGCTCACCGAGCGAAACCCGCTCGACGGCGGCGGCGTTCAGGGCGTCCGTGACGCCTTCGGTCGCAATCGTATCCGTCATCTGCATCAGGGATTCAGGCGTTCATGAAATGAATCAGTCCCCAAACGTTGTGATCTGTCCGTTCTGAGGGCGTTCAAATCGAGTCCCGGGGTAGACGCCCGGGGCCGATTTCAACGCCCTATCCGACGCTTCCTTCCATTTCGAGCTCGATCAGCCGATTGAGCTCCACGGCGTACTCCAGCGGGAGCTCCTTGGCGATCGGCTCGATGAAGCCGCGCACGATCATCGCCATCGCCTCGTCCTCGGCGATGCCCCGGCTGGTGAGGTAGAAGAGCTGCTCCTCGCCGATCTTCGAGACCGAGGCCTCGTGCCCGACGTTCGCGTCGTTCTCCTCGATCTCGATGTACGGGTAGGTGTCCGTGCGCGACGTCTCGTCGATCAGGAGCGCGTCGCACTCGACGTTCGACCGAGCGTGGTGCGCGCCCTCGTACACCTTGCACAGCCCCCGGTAGGTGGAGCGGCCGTGGCCCTTCGAGATCGACTTGGAGACGATCGACGAGGTGGTGTGCGGCGCGGCGTGCACGACCTTCCCGCCGGTGTCCTGGTGCTGCCCGTCGCCCGAGTACGCGATCGAGAGGATCTCACCGTGCGCCCCCTCGCCGACGAGGAAGCAGGACGGGTACTTCATGGTCAGCTTGGACCCGAGGTTCCCGTCCAGCCACTCCATGTGGCCGCCCGCTTCGACGATCGCCCGCTGGGTGACCAGGTTGTACATGTTGTTCGACCAGTTCTGGATGGTCGTGTAGCGGAAGCGGGCGTTCTTCTTGACGACGATCTCGATGACGCCCGAGTGGAACGACTCGGTCGAGTAGACCGGCGCCGTGCACCCCTCGATGTAGTGCGCCTGCGCGCCCTCGTCGACGATGATCAGCGTGCGCTCGAACTGGCCCATCCGCTCCTGATTCACGCGGAAGTAGGCCTGGAGCGGCGTGTCGAGCGAGACACCCTTCGGGATGTAGACGAAGGAGCCCCCGGACCACACCGCGGAGTTCATCGCGGAGAACTTGTTGTCGCCGGTGGGAATCACCGTCCCGAAGTGCTCGCGGAAGAGCTCGGGGTGGTTCTTCAGCCCGTCCTCGATCGAGTCGAAGATGACGCCCTGCTTCTCCCACTCCTCGCGCAACGAGTGGTACACCATCTCGGACTCGTACTGCGCCCCCACGCCGGCGAGGACCTTCCGCTCCGCCTCGGGGATGCCGAGCTTCTCGAAGGTGTCCTTGATCTCCTCCGGGACGTCGTCCCAGGAGTGCTGCATCCGGTCCTGCGGGCGCACGTAGAAGTAGATCTCCTCGAGGACGTCCTGCAGGCCACTCAGATCGCCGCCCCACTTCGGCATCGGCTTCGACTCGTAGATCTCGAGCGCCTTGAGCCGGAAGTCGAGCATCCACTCGGGCTCTTCCTTGTGCTTCGAGATCTGGCGGACGACCTCCTCGTTGAGACCCTTCTGGGCCCGGTAGACCGGCTCGCCGCCGGTGATGAAGTCGTACTTGTAGTCGTCGAGGTCGAGATTCTGGATCGTTTCGTTTTGTGGCATGGTGCACTCCTGTGCTGCTGCGGGCGTTCGGCGAGGCGAGGGTGTGAGCGGCTCCCGTTGCGTGCGTTCCGGGGTTGGTCGAGCGGGTCCGGCTCCGGCTCAGGCCGCTCCGGCCTCATCGTAGACCCCGTAGCCTTCGGCCTCGAGCGCCAGGGCCACTTCGGGTCCGCCGGATTGAACGATGCGGCCGTCCACCATCACGTGGACGAAGTCCGGCTCGATGTAGTCGAGCAGGCGCTGGTAGTGCGTAATGAGGAGCACCGACATCTCGGGGTCCTCCTCGGCGAGCTTGTTGACCCCGCTCGCGACGACCTTGAGAGCATCGATGTCGAGGCCCGAATCGGTCTCGTCCATGACGGCGAGCTTCGGCTGCAGCATGGCCATCTGCAGGATCTCGTTGCGCTTCTTCTCTCCGCCCGAGAAGCCGTCGTTCACGTGCCGCTCGGCGAAGGACGGGTCCATCTCGAGCAGCTCCATGCGCTCGGTGAGCTGATCGGCGAAGTCGAAGACATCGATCTCCTCGCCCTCCGGCAGGTGCGCCTGGACGGCGGTCCGCAGGAAGTTCGCGATGGAGACGCCGGGAATCTCGACCGGATACTGGAAGGCGAGGAAGACACCGGCCCGCGAACGCTCGTCGGGTTCCAGCTCGAGGAGATCCTCGCCGCGAAACTCGACGCATCCGGCCACGGCCTCGTAGCCGGGGTGTCCGGCCACGACCTTCGCCAGCGTGCTCTTGCCGGACCCGTTCGGCCCCATGATGGCGTGGATCTCTCCCCTGCCGATGGTCAGGTCGACGCCGTTGAGAATGCCGAGGTCTTCATCGGCCACCTTCGCCTGAAGACCCTCGACGCGGAGAATGGGTGTTTCGCTCATGGCTCGTATGGGCAGATGCACCGGAAGGTGCGGACTTATCGAGAATGATTCTTTGTTTCAGGGAGTGAAAGCTAGACGGGCGTTGGACAAGGGTCAATCGGTGCACGAGGGGGGCGTGCTGCCCGTCGCTTCGCTTGGCCGGACCGCCTCATTTCGGTAGATTGGTACCACGGTACATTCCAGGAGGACTCATGTCCGAGACCGAGCTCATCGAACGATTCGAGGATCGCACGCTGGATCCCCGCCACTTCGACCACGCGGAGCACGTCCGCCTCGCGTGGTCGTACCTCCGCAGATACGACCTCTTCGAAGCACTCGACCGGTACCGTTCCGGGCTGCGTGGCTTCGCCGCGCATCACGGGTCAGCGGACAAATACCACGAGACGATCACCTGCGCGCTGCTCGTGCTGATCCACGAGCGCATGGCAACTCGGCACACGGGCCCGGCCCGGGGGCAGAGGGAGTCGTGGGACGCCTTCGCGGAGGCGAATCCCGACCTGCTGCGCTGGCGCGACGGCGCCTTCTTCGACTACTACCCGGTCGAGGTGCTCGCTTCGGAGACCGCGCGGCGCACCTTCGTGCTGCCGCATCCCGCGGGCGCGGGGCGGTGACGCGTCGCGTCAAGCGGGTCCAGACGGGTGTGCGGCTGGAGCGGAGCCTTCTCAAGGTCCTGAAGGGGACAGCCGAGTACCTGGACCTCTCACTCGGAGACCTGCTGGAGGGGATCGTGCTGCACGCCTTCGAGGGGAAGGCCCCGTTCGGCCCGGAGACGCTTGAGAAGATCGGGCAGCTTCGAGAGGTCTATGGGCTGGAGCTGACCGCCGCGGACAGCCACCGGCTCGTGGAAGAGTAGCGCCTAACCGTCCGCCCGGAGCGCCTCGGTCGGCTCGACGGCCAGGGCGCGGCGGGCAGGCACGACGCAGGCCAGCGCACAGACGCACGCCATCGCCACGAGGTAGCAGGCGAGGAGCGCGGCGTCTCGCGTACCGGCCTGGTAGTTCAGCTCCGGATTCATCAGGAACAGGACGATCAGAGTACCGCCGATCGCGACGCCGAGCGTGACCTGCCGCGCCGCCCGCCGGAGGATCGCCCACACGATGCGACTCCGGTCGGCGCCCAGAGCCACGCGGACGCCGATCTCGTGGGTCCGGCGCGACACGGTGAAGGACATGATCGAGTAGATGCCCGCGGTCGCGAGCAGGAGCCCGATCCCGCCGGCGACGAGGAGAACCCAGAACCAGCCGGTGTAGGCGGTCTCGACCTCCCAGGTCGTCTCGTCGAGCGGTCGCACACCGCGCAGGACCAGACCGGGCTCCACCTCGGCGACGATCTCCCGCAGGCGCGGTGCGAAGGCGGTCGGGTCTTCCCCGACGCGCAGCGCGATCCGGACCGGATAGCGCTCCACCGCTCCGAGCGGAAGGTAGATCCCCGGCTGAGCGCGGCCCTCCCCGTCCACGTACATGGGCCGCTGCTCGACGACGCCCACGATCTCGTACCACGGCCCGGGGTTCGGCTCCCCGGGCTCGAGGGTCCGATCGGCGAACTGAACGCGGCGACCGAGCGCGCTTCGGTCCTCGAGCACGAGCCTCACGAAGTCCTCGTTGACGATCGCGACGTGCTCGCCGGGGCGGTGGTCGGCCGGGCCGAAGGCGCGCCCACCCCGAATCGAAGCCTCGGCGACCTGGAAGAAGTCCGGGTCGACCGCCGCGACCCGGACGGAGTGACCGTAGCGGGAAGTCTGAGGGGCGCTCGGTCCCTCCACGGAGACCCAGCTCGGGGTGTGATGGCCGCCCGGCAGGGCGCTGGCGAATGCCACCGCGTCCAGCGCGGGCTCCGTCTTCAGACGGCGCCTGACCTCCTTCCACGCGGCGGCGTACTCCGGGGTGAGCGCGCGACCCCGGCCATCGTGGTCCAACTCCTCGCCGCGCGCCGTCGCTCGGGATCCGTCGAGGAGCTCGGCCATCAGGTACTCGTCGGCGGGAAAGCCGAAGTCGGTATTGCGCACCTCGGCGGCCGTCGTGCCCGCCCAGACGATGATCGGGACGAAGGCGACCGTCGCCGCCACCTGCGACACGATGACCGTCGTCCACAAGCGGCCGAACTCGACCCCGCCGCCGCTCGTGCCGATCCGCTGAAGCCTGGCGTGCACCCCACCGCCCGTGAGCTTCAGGGCGGGCACGGCACCGCACACGACGGCCGTCAACAGCGTGAAGACGACCGCGTAGAGAATCGTCCCGCCCGTGAGGTCCCGCTGGACCCAGTACCCGACCTCTCCCCCGGTGGTCTCGTGCACGACGCCCACGACCCAGCCCAGACCGGCGTCGGCCGCGACGAGGCCGACGGCGGAGGCGACGCCCGCGAGGACGAGCGCCTCCACGACGAGCTGCGTCACGATCCGGCCGCGGCCTGCTCCGAGCGCGCCGCGCACGACGATCTCGTTCTGCCGTGCCGCGGTTCGGGCGAAGAGGAGGAGGGCGACGTTGCCGCACACGAGGAGGGTCAGGCCCAGGAACGCGAGGACGTTCACGGACAGGAGCAGCGCCCGCACCGTATCGCTCTCGTCGGTGGCGATGGAGCCGAAGCGCTGAACCAGGGGCCGCTGGCGCGCGTGGGTCTCCGGGTGCTCGGCGGCCGTCCGCTCGCCCATCGCGGTGAGCTCGGCCTGCGCGGCTCGGCGCGATACGCCCGGGGCGAGGCGGCCCACCATCTGGATCGAGGGGCCTTCCCCCCACGGGTAGTCGATGGCTCGCAGACGCAGGGGCGTCCAGATGCGATAGGCCCGCGGCCAGCCGAAGCCCTCCGGCATCACGCCGACGACCGTCGTCTCCTCCGACCCCAGCCGGAAGGTCGTGCCGACGACGTCGGGATCGGCACCGAAGTGCGCCCGCCACACGCCGTGACCGAGGACGGCGACGGCCGGGGCGCCCGGCTGCTCGTCCGCAGCCGAGAGGGGCCTGCCCAACAGCGGTGGGGTGCGAGCGATCTCCATGGCCGAGGCGGTCAACTCGGCGCCGAGCACCGCCTCCGCCCCGCCGCGAGCGGTCCGAACGGTGCGCCGGAAGACCCTCCACGCGCCGAGCGTCTCGACGGACGCCAGCTCCTCGCGCCAGAGCTCGAAGTCGTGCAGCCCCCGCCGGTCGAAGCCCTCGTTCCCACGGTTCACGAGGAGGACGACGCGATCCCCGTCCTCGAAGGGCATCGTGGGGAAGATCGCGCTTCGCGCGAACTCGAAGGTGCCGGCCCCGATCGCGATCGCGAACGCAATCGCGAGACCGGCGACGGCGGTGAGCCCCGGGAAGCGCACCAGCATCCGGAAGCCGAGGCGGAAGTCGAGCCAGGACACGCCCAGACCACTGAGCACGTCCGTGCGTGCCGCCTCGGCCGGCGAGCGCGGCCCCGGGGCGAGACCACGGATGCGACCCCAGGCGACCGAAGCGGCCAGGTCGAGCGCCTCGGCGCCCGTGAGGAGCCAGGACACCGCTGGGCCACGCCGGCTCCGACGCGTGCGGTGTGACTCCTCCAGGTCGCCGACGAGGTTGTCCGCGTCGTCCGGTCGTGCGAGGAAGCGGAGGAGGGCGCGGGCCCAGAGTGGGGAGGTCATGGTCGCGCCGCCCCGGCCCCGGCCGGATGGACGCCGGGAGCTCATGCGTCACCCTCCACGAGGGGTTCATCTCCCAGCACGTCACCGAGGACGCCCCCGAGCCCGCTCGTCATCGAGCGAATCGCCCCGGTCGTCGCACGCACCGCCGCCAGCCCCGCCGGCCGGACCCGCACGAGGCGACGTGGCTTGCCGCCGCGTTCGGGCCGTCCCTCTCCCAGACGCGTGGACACCAGCCCCTTCTTCTCGAGCCGCTGGAGCGTCGTGTACACGTTGGCCCGACGCACGCTGCGCCCGGTCCGCGTCTCGATGTCCGAAGCGATCGACACGGTGTACGCCTCGTCGGCGCCCAGGCGGAGCGCGGCCAGCATGACCATGAGCTCGAACTCGGCGAGCGACTCCGGCGGCATCGGCAGGCATCCTCATTAAAGTCACAATGTGATCTTAACATGACAGTCAGGGTCGCGCTCGGCAAGGGACCTCGACCCGCGCGCACGATCCTGTCCACCGCAGGATCGCGCCGGGAAAGCGAGTGGGGATCGGGGGCGTAGGTTTTCTCGTCCATCCGAATCCCACCCCCGAAGCGCATGCGCCGTCGAACCACGTCCTGGCCCGGGGCTCTGCTCGCGACGGCGGCCCTCGTCCTGGCCGCATGCGGCGACGATCCCGTCCCCGGCTCCGGCTGGCTGAACGCGACGGTCGTCGGGCCGAACGGGCCCGAGGGTGCGGCGGTCGTGCTGCTCCCCGGCGAGGAGGTCGACGCGGTCGAGGGCGTGGGTGGCACCGAGGCGTGGGCCCGAGCCGACACCGCCGGCGTCCGGATCGTGCTCGTCCACCCGACGGGCGGGGACCTCGCCTTCGAGGTGGCAGTGGACGATGTCTCCCTCCCGGTCGCCTGGGTCGTCGAGCAGGTCGCCGGTCCCGACGACGTGCTCCGCGCGGACGTGTCCGGATACTCGGTGACGTTCGCCCGATGAGGGTGGCGCCGGTGGGGGACGCCGGGGTTCGACCCCTCGCACTCGTCGGGCTCAGCGTGCTCGCAGGGCTGACCGCGCTCGCCTCGACCCATCCGCTCCATGCGCAGGCACCGGACATCGAGGCCGTCGCCGCGCTGCGCGGGATCCCGCTCCCTACGGGCCATGCCGAGCTCCTGAGCCGCCAGCCGGACCTGTATACCTTCGAGCGCGCCCTCTTCCGGCGTGGGGCGCCCGCCCGCACGGCCACCACCGGCTCGGTCGAGCTGCCCGTGATCCTGATCCTCTTCTCGGACTCGCCGGAGGTTCCGCTCGTCTCCCGCGAGGAGGTGCGTGACGCGCTCTTCGGCTACGGCACCTCGCCGCGCGGCACGATCACCGAGGCGTACGAGGAGATGTCCCTCGGTGCGCTCACCGTGACCGGCCAGGTCTACGGCTGGGTGCGCAGCGATCTGCCGATGGAATCCGTGGTAGGCAGCTCGTTCAGCCTCGGATCGGACAACCGGGTCGGTGAGTACTTCGTCGATGGCCTCGAACAGCTCGACTCGGTCATCGACTTCACCCGCTACGACAACGACGGGCCCGACGGCCTCCCCGACAGCGGGGACGACGACGGCTACGTCGATGTCGTGACCTTCGAGTTCCTGGAGGTGTCCGCGTCGTGCGGAGGGCCAGCGATCTGGCCCCACCGCTCGCGCATGTCCTCGCGCATCGGCGCGCCGTGGGAGACCGACGACATCGGAGTCGGTGGGGCGCCGATCCTGGTGCAGGACTACATCACCCAGGGCGCGATGGACTGCGCCGGGACGAACGTCCAGGACGCCGCGGTCATCACGCACGAGTTCGGACACGCGCTGGGCCTGCCCGACTGGTATCACTGGGTGGACCCGAGCCTGGGACCGGCGGGGCGGCGCTGGGTCATGGGCTGCTGGGCGCTCATGGCCGCCGGGTCCTGGGGGTGCGGTCCGGTCCCCGAGACGCGGGAGCCGTTCGGGCCCTCCCACATGCTCGGCTTCACCAAGGACTGGCTCGGCTGGTTCGATCTCGTCGATCCGGGCGAGGTCTGGAATGAGGAGATCCGGCTGCCGCCGATCCGCACGAGCGGTGTGGGGCTCCGCATCCCGCTGGACGACGGCGGCACCGACTACCTCATCGCGGAGTTCCGCGAGCTGGACGGCTTCGACCACGCGCTGCCCGCCGCAGGCGTCCTCCTCTATCAGGAGCGCGCCGACCTGAGCATCTGGACCAAGCCGGCGGCGGA
>JANQME010000292.1 GCA_028280205.1 Longimicrobiales bacterium | reverse complement strand
CCCGCCGGTCCTTTCCGACCCGCCCGCACCACCATCACGAGGTGGGCGTCGGCCCAGCCGATCCACGCGTCCGCGAGCGCCTGCGTCCACCGAGCCCATCGGAAGACGGCCTCGTGTCCGGCGCTCTCGACCACCGGAAGCAGCGCGGAGTGGAAGTGCCGACGGGCGACTGCACGCAACGGGAGCGGTCGGGTGCGACCAGCGTGTCGCGCCCGGCTCACCAGTCGCGCCACGACCCGACGCAGCCGTCGGCCCCGCCCGTCCGACGGGTGGGGCCGCAGGGCATCCTCCGTCCAGGGCACATCGACTTCCTCGAGAAGCGCCCGGATCGCGTCCGACGAGTCGTCGAGCGTCTCGGTGAGCCGGCGGGCGATCACGGAGCCGGGCGCCCGGCCCTGGATCTCCAGCGCGAGTGGACCGAGCAGGTCGGTCATCAGGACACGTCGATACTCGACGATCCGCTCCAGCCGCTCGTCGGGGTCCTCCGGCGGGGCGGCGCGGAGGCCGACGGCGGCGACGGCGTCCGCGTGCCGCTCCAGCCCGGCTCGAAGGGTGTGGAGCACGCCGGCCTCGATCTCCTCCCCGATCTCCACCCCCGCCGCCGCGAAGGGGCGGTAGACCGCGGCGATCGCCGCCTCGACCGCGGAGTCCGGCTCGTCGGGTCCGGAAGACTCGGCGGGCGGCGCGTCCACGACGCTGTCGGCCATCAGCGCTCCCCGTTCGGCCCGCCGGAGGGGGTCGCCGGTGCCGAATCGAGGACGCCGGTCCGGTAGACGAGGTCGTGTCGGAAGTGCTCGGGACGGAGCAGGCCCGCCTCGCGGAATCCGGCGCGGGCGCGTTCGGTCACGTCGCTCTGCAGCAAGAACTCGAGGCGCGGGTCGAGCACGTACGCCTTCACGCGGACCCGTGTGAGGAAGGTCTCCTTGAAGACGTCGGAGACCAGGACGACGATCGGCTTGTTGAGATACACGTACTTGGAGCCCGCCGCCGCATCGTACGCGATGCTCTTGGCCGCCGCCTCGTCGGCCCAGCCGGGCAGGTAGAGGTCGGTCACCACCTGACAGTGGAGCTCGCCGGCGTTGGCGTTCGCGACCTGCTGATCGACGACCTGGGCGTTCGGTACGCTCACCAGATTGTCGTCGGGCGTAACCAGACGGGTCGAGCGCAGCCCGATGGAGACGACCTCCCCGTACGTGCCCCCGACCGAGATCTTGTCGCCCGCCTGGAAGGGCTGATCAAAGACCAGGATGAAGCCACCGAAGAGGTTCTTGAGCAGATCCTGGGCGGCGAACCCCACGGCGACGCCGACGGCGGCCGCCGCGGCCACGATCCCCTGGGCGTCGACCTGGAAGATCACGCGCACGATGAAGTACGCCGCGAAGCTCCACAGCAGGATCCGGACGATCGGGACGAGCCTCTTGTAGAAGAGTCGACGTCGGGCGTTGCGCTCGGCGAGGGTGTCGAGCAGCCAGACCAGTCCCCGCACCGTGAAGTTCACGATCGCGAGCACGATCACGGAGAGGACGATTCCGACCCCGAAGTTGCGGACGTGCTCACGAGCCGCGCCGAGCCGGCCGTCGGCCGCCTGCGCGCTGTCGCCCGCGACGGACGGAGGATTCGCCGAGGCCGCGAGCCGGTCCGAGAGCGAGTCGAGCCGGACCCCGAGGGCCTCCTGCCCGGCGATCAGCCGCTCGATCCGTGCATCGAGCGAAGCCGGGTCGGCCGCCTGCCCCTCCGCTTCGTCGTCGGAGCCCGCCCCTCCATCGGGTAGACCGGCGGCGGCATCTCCCGTCGCACCGTTCCCGCCCCCCGTCGTCACGGTCGGGGGACCCATGGCCACCGCCCCGCCGGGCCCGTCGACCCCGATCGAATCCTCCGTCTCGTCGGCCGCCCGATCGCCGTCGCCTCCGCCGATCGAACAGCCGGTGACGAGCGCGCTGAGCACGAGCACGACGAGCGGAAAGCGGGGCGAACCCAACGTGGCTCCAGGTGCGAGGAACGACGTGGACAAGCTACGATCGTCGGCGGCGATCACCCAACCACCGCCCGACGAGACCCGTGCATCCTCGACGTGCGACTCGGTATACTCGGACGAGAACGTCGGGGCGACGGTGAGCGCCCGGCTTCACCCGCGACCGGCAGACGCGTGCAGACCCAGCTCTTGGTGGTGTCGGACCCTCCGCACCGGGACGTCGACTACGAGGCGGCCGCCGAGCTCCTCGGACTGGACGTCCGGACGACGCGACTCAAGTTGGGCTTTCCCGCCCCCGAGGTGCTCGCCGTCACCGATCCGGCACCGGCGACCGAAACGGCCACCGGGCTCCACGAGGCCGGCGTGAGCGTCACCGTCATCGACGGCCGGGAGCTCGTGGAGCTGCCGTGGGGTCGAGTCGTCTCGTCGTACGCGTTCGGGGAGTCGGCGCTCGAAGTACGGCTCTCCGACGGTCCGCTGGCGATCCCGTACGAGAGCGAAGCCACGGCCGTCTACTGGAAGCCGCCGCCGGACTTCACGGCTCCCACACCCGCGGCGCCGGAGATTCACCCCCTCACCGGGGCCGATCTGGCAGAGGCAATCCAGTTCCAGGCGGGCGTGGATCTCTTCTTCCCGCGCGAGGGCGCGCTGGAGCGGCTCTCGATCGTCCGCGGGGTGGCGACGTGCAGCGGACCCGAGGGGTTGGCGGGCGCCTCACCGACGGAAGCGATCGAGCTGGTGGTGGCCGAGCTCGTCCGTCGCTTCCCGCACGCGGACGTCGACACCCGGCTCGAGAACGTGCGACCGCGCCGTCGTTTCACGATGGGAGACGAGAGCTTCGACCTCGACATGAGGAAGCTGTTCTCGTACGGGACCCTGCTGCTTCGTCAGGCCCTCATGGCCGTGTCGCCGGAGCTGGGAGATCTCCCTCAGTACGAGCTCGGTTCCCGGGTCGCCTACGTGCTCGCTCGCGCCCGCACGGCCGCGCAGCAGAGCCGCTGAGGGCTGCTCAGTGGAGGATGGCCATCACCTCGCGCAGCATCGTGCGCTGAGCCTTCACGAACTCGGAGAGGTTCGCCCGGACGACCTCGAGCTGGTCCTGCTTCCTCTCGAGCTCCTCGACCATCTGGTCGCGTAGCCCTTCCCATCGGTTGAAGCTCTTCTCGATCGAGTCTGCAGCCGAGCCCGCCTCCTCCGGCGCGGTGATCGTCACGGTCTCGGTCTTGGTGATGAGACCCTGGGCCGCGGCCCTGGCCGTGTGCGAGTAGACGATCTCGGTCGGCAACTTGGGGTTCTTCGCCTCGGCGAGCTTGCGCGCCTTCGCGACAACCGCCTCGAGCTGCTTCATCTCCTTCTTCTTGCTCTTGAGCTCGCTCTCGACCTCGCGCTCGATGACGCGCACGCCGCTCCGGGTGACCTTCGTGAGATCGTCCGAGATCACGGCGACGGGATCTTCGCTCCCGATCGTGATCTCGGCCCAG
The DNA here is from genome assembly GCA_028280205.1 of Longimicrobiales bacterium. Lineage (GTDB taxonomy): Bacteria > Gemmatimonadota > Gemmatimonadetes > Longimicrobiales > Gaopeijiaceae > UBA2589. The sequence continues at coordinate 945 of JANQME010000292.1, read as the reverse complement.
CGGAGCGCATCACCGGCCTCGGCCAGCGCGCGGCGGAGCTCTTCCTTCTGGCGGACGTTGAGCCGCCCTCCCTGGCTCGTTCGGATCAATGCGAGCGCCGCCACCTGACGCCCCAGCCGACGAAACTCGGCCGAGCGCGGAGACGGCCGTTCGATCACCGCGGTCTCGCCATTCGACTTCCGGGAAATGCGTACCTTCCATGCTGCGGTAGACCCCTGCCCGCCGACGCCGACGGAAGCTCCAAGTCTAGCGCTTTCGAGCCCTGAATTCTACCGGGCTACAGCCCGAACGTGACCCGAAAATCGGGCGCTTCGGACCCGATCGACCGACCTCGGGCGGCACGAAGACGAGATCGTCAGACGTTGAAACGGAAGAGCATGATGTCCCCGTCCGCCACGACGTACTCCTTCCCCTCCTGTCGCAGGCGGCCCTGCTCCCTCGCCTCCTTCCACGTACCGACGTCCTCGAAATCGGAGTAGTGGATCGTCTCGGCCTTGATGAAGCCGCGCTCGAAGTCGGTGTGGATCGTGCCGGCCGCGTGAGGCGCGGTGATCCCGGCCCGGATCGTCCACGCTCGGCTTTCGTTCTCACCGGTCGTGAAGAAGGTCTGGAGGCCGAGAAGGTCGTACGCGGCGCGAATCAGGCGGTTGAGCCCGGTCTCCGACAGCCCGAGGTCCTCGAGGAACGCCTGGCGCTCCTCGGCCTCCAGCTCGGCCAGCTCGGACTCGATGGCGCTGCAGATCCGCACCACCCCCTCGTGCGCCTTCGATCCGCTCCTCGCCACGGTCGCCTCGAGCGCATCCGTCCAGGCGTTCACGCCGTCGGGAAGGTCGTCCTCGGAGACGTTGGCCACGTAGAGAACGGGCTTGGCGGTGAGGAGCTGGAAGCCCTTGAGGATCCTCGTGTCTTCGGCGTTCAGCTCGAGGAGGCGGATCGGGCGGCCCT
>JANQME010000282.1 GCA_028280205.1 Longimicrobiales bacterium | reverse complement strand
GGCGGCGGCGAAGTCGGAAGACTCCTCCGCCGGAACCGCGAGACCGGACAAGCTGACCGGGCCGGCGACGTCGAAGCCGCGACGGGAGTAGCTGCCGGCGGTGCGGAGAAAGAGATGCGTCGACGAGCCCACCTGGTGGTCGAGCCGCACGAGTCCCGAGTAGCGCTCGTACTGCTCGACTCCGGGATCCAGGAGTGAGCTCACCAGCCCCGGATCGAGTGCGGCGAAGTCGGGGGTCGCCGACTCCGAGATCCTCGGGGCGAACGGAGTCTCCTGGGTCAGCGCCTCCGCGGAGAGGAGGAGCCGCGTGCGAGGGCTCACGACGACCGAGCTGCGCGCACCCGCCTGCCAGGACAGCAGAGAGGGAGTCTCGGCTTCGAGACTGCCGGAAGACCACGTCGGATCCCCTGCGTACGCACCGTCCACCTCGGTCCCGTCCGACCCGGCGGAGGTGCGCGTCGTCAGCGCGAGGTACCCACCGGCCGAGCCGGCCATCTCGACGTCGGTCGCGTTGTGTACGGGACGCACGGCGGCCAAGGCCGAGCGTGGGAAGAGCGCGTCGGGGAGGAGCTCGCGGCGAGCGGACGGATGCGGGGCACGGTAGAAGGGCACCCCGTCGGCGTAGATCAGCGTCATGTCGCCCGGCAGGCCTTGAGCGCCCAGGGCCTCGTCGAACTCCGTCGACAGACCGACGACTGACGCGAGGTCGTCGAACCGCTGCGGAAGGCCGTCGATCTCTCGTCCACCGAACTGAACTCCGCCTGCCCGCCAGCGCGAAGAGGACGCGGCCGGGAGCGCGACCGTATCGATCTGGGTGACCGGAGGTCGCTCCGGTCGAATCGTGAGCGAGAGCGCCCGTTCCTCACCGCCACCGATCGTCAGAACGCGAGCGACGAGCGGACGATATCCCAGCGCCTCCACCCGGACGAGGTACGACCCCGGCTGCACCAGTCCGAAGGAAAAGGAGCCCGTGGCAGAGGTCGTCGTCTCGTAGGTGCCCACCGAACCGATCGGCACCATCGCGACGCGGGCCTGCGGGACCGGCGCGAGGGCAACGGAGCGCACGGTACCCCCGACCGTGCCGAAGGTGAGGGACTGTGCAGCCACGCCCCCTGTAGAAGCCAGCACCGCAGGCGCGAGCGCTCCGAGCAGGAGGAGTCGGGGGTTCCCCGGGTTCGCGCCTAAGCGACGAAGGGTTCGGACGAGACGATGGTAGGACGGGCTGAGCCGCACGCGAGAAGCTCGCTCTTCGGGGGTCCGGGCCGGTCCCGAGGCGCCCCGGGACCCTTCTGAGTCGAAGATAGATCGCCGGCGGTGGCGCACCTAGGGCCGTCTTCGGGCACCCCGACGCGGGGCACCCCAACCTGTGCACCCTACTCTGGGTAGAGCTTCCCTACGCCGGATGAGCGTCCGCGACTTCGACCTCGATGTTCCGCCACCCCCCACGTCGGAAGACGGCCACGCTGAGCAGGGCTCGGGTGAGGTGCCCGAGCACGATCGCGCGCCAGATGTCGACCGGCTCGAGCGTCCCGAGCGTCTGGATCCCGAAACACATCCCGAGCGGAATGGCGATCTGAGACACGATGGAGATCCACATCGGGCTCTTCGTGTCGCCGGTGCCCTGGAGACCCCCGGTGAAGGCGAGCGCCACGGTGATGAAGAGCCCGGAGACGGCGAGGTGGCGGAGGAGTTGGACGCTCAGCTCCACGACGACCGGGTCGTCCATCCCGAAGATCCCCAGGAGGCCCTCGGGGACGAGGAGAAAGGACGCCCCGATTCCGGCGGCGAGGGCGAGACCGAAGCCGGCGGCCACGTTCACCGAGTGCGCGGTCCGATCCGGCTGGCCGGCTCCGAGGTTCTGCCCGGCCACGGCGGCCGTGGCACCCATGATCCCGACCGACGTCCACGTGACGAAGGAGAAGAGCTGCGTGTAGCTCACCACGTACGCCGCCTGCGCCTGCGCGCTCGCGGCGAGCGAGCCGATGAACGCGAGGAGAAGCACGCCACCGACGTTCATCGCCACGCCCTGGATCCCGGTGGGGAGGCCGAACTTGAAGAGCTGCCGAATGATCTGCCAATCCGGCTTCCACCCCATTCCGGAGTGGAACGCCACGACCCAGCTCCCGGAGAAGAGGCGGCCCAGCGCGTACAGGCTGACGATCGCGCCGGACGCGACCGTGCCCATCGCGGCGCCGAGCGTGCCGAACGAGGGGATCGGCCCGAGCCCACGAATCAGGATCACGTTCAGCGCGATGTTGAGCACCGTGTACACGACGCCGAGTCGGAGCGGCGTCTGCGCGTCACCCGCCGAGCGAAGCGCGCCGCCCAGCATGAAGAACATCAGCATGCCGAACGAGAAGACGAAGAGCGTGCGCAGGTACGGAAGCGCCTCCGCCTGCACGTCGGGCGCGGCGTTCACCAGATCGAGCAGGAAGGGCGAGACGACCCACCCGATCGGGGCCATCACGAAGACGACCAGGAAGAGGGAGGTGAGGAAGGCCTGATAGACCGTGCGGTCGACCTTGTCGGGCTCGTCCCTTCCCGCGAAGCGGGCGACCAGGACCCCCATCCCCGTGAAGAGCGAGCTGATGAATACGACGACGACCAGGAAGATCTGCCAGGAGACCCCGATGGCGGCGTTCCCGGTGTATCCCACGTAGTTGCCGACCATCGCGTGATCGACGAGCCCCTGGATCCCGCCGATCACGTTCTGGAGCATCGTCGGCCATGCGAGCTTCCACACCGCCTCGCGAATCGGTCCCTCGACGATGGAGCGGTCGAACTCCTTGCCGCGGCGCCTCCGGGACCCGGGGCCCGACGCCGAGCCCCGGGCGCCCGACTCCCTCGTTTCACCGCCCGCCGGCATCGGCTTCTCCGCTCCCCGTGTCCCGTGTTCACCACACGAGGTGGAAGCGGGCCTGACGCCGGAACGCCCAGTGGCGGTCACCGTTCTCGTCGAGGTAGGCCTCTTCCTCCTGACGACACGACGCCGGCTTACCGCCCCACTCGGGGACCTCCGTCGTGGCCTGCAGCTCGATCGAGTGCCAGACGTTGGGCAGCATCACGGCGTCTCCGCGCACCGGAACCCCTTCCTGGGCGTCCCACCGCCCGATGAGCGGTCCGGCACCGTGCCCGTGGTCCCCGATCGGATGCGTGTAGATCGTCCCATTGATCCCCTCCTCGTGCATCTGCGCGAGCGCGTTCGCGAGCACCTCGTTCCCCGTCAGCCCGGGCTCCATGTGCGAGAGCAGGATGTCCTGAAGCCGATTCGAGTTCGCCAGGCACTGCTTCAGGCCGTCGGGCACCTCGGTCTCGCCCTCGCGAAGGACGTATCCCAGGTGCTGCGTGTCCGTGTGCAGATTCATCGCTACCGCCCCGAAGTCGGTCCAGAGGAGGTCTCCGCGCTGGATCACCCCGACCCCCGGTCCGCCAGCCGGAACCGCGCCGGCCCGCTGAAAGCCGACCGACGTCTGGAACCACGTCGTATAACCGAGATCGCGCAGCTTCTGGCGCATCCACCAGACCACGTCCTCGGTGGTCGTGACGCCCGGGGTGATCACCGAGTTGGAGAAGGCCTCGGAGATGAGCGCGTGCACGCTCTCCTGGATCTTCCGGTAGCGGGGCATCATCTCGGGGAGGCGCAGCGAGATGTAGTTCATCGCCAGCCGCGGCTCGCGCTTCACCCGCCCGGCGTAGGTGTCACCGAGCGCCTCGAGGAGGGCTTCGGCCTCGCCGGCGTGCAGCCCGTCCGAGAAAGCCCACACCGGATCGATGTTGAGGACGATGTTCTCGGGATCCCGATCCTCCACCAGCTCGCGGAGCAGGTTCCACTGCTCGTCGCCCACGAGCTCGGCCGTGGGCTGGGTGGGCGCGGGGCGAGACGAGCGGAAGGCCTCGAAGACTCCGCCCTGGCTCGTGCCGCCGAGCGCGAGCCGCTCCAGAGTGCCGTCGTCCCGCCGCGTGATGACGTAGATCGAGCGGCGACGGGCGGCGAAGGTGGTCGGAGAGGTGATCGACCAGAAGACCGGATCCTCGGCGTATTCACGCATCGAGAGGATCCACATGCGCACGTCGTACTCTTCCATGAGCGCCGGCAGGATCCGCTCCATACGCATCTCGAGCCACGCCTGCTGTTCCGCCGCCTGTGCTCGGAGCGGCGGGAGCGGATGGTACCGGGCAGGCGCGCCGTCCGGCACCTCGGCGGGCGCCTGCGCTCCCAGGGGAGCGGCAGCGGCGAGCAGGGCGAGACCGAGGGCGGCGAGACCGGGCGAACGGGACGGGGTGGTGCGGTGCTCCATGGGTCGGTCCGATCGAGATGCGGTGCGGGAGAGACCCGGGGACGGGTCGGGCGAACGAAGTTAGGGAAGCTCTGCGCAGGAATGGAGCCCCGCGCGACCACCGGAAGGGCGTCGGTCAGCCAGCCGCCAGGGTCCACACGCTCGCGGCGAGCCAGCCCAACCCGATCACCGCGAGCAGAACCCACTCGAGCACGCTCGCGTCCTGCTTCCCCCTCTCCCCGTGGAACCACGCCACCACGGCCGACGCGGCGACCCCCGCCGCGGCGAACGGCAGACTCAGATCCCAGACGATCGGTGGAAGCGTCTCCATCTCCACGAGCGCCGCCACGAGCTGGATGAAGCCCACCGCCGCGGCGATCGCGACGAGCACGAACTGCGGAACCCGACGTCGCAGCACCTCGTGCAGCTCCAACGCCGCCTCCGGGCTCCGCTCCACCGCAGGCTGGACAGGGCCGGCGGCGAGCAAGCGGGCCACGTCGGCGGCTCGCGGTCGGTGATTCGGCTCTCGATTGAGGCAACGTCGGAGGAGGTCGGCCAGCTCCGCCGGCACGTCGGGGCGTGTCGCTCGCACGTCGCGAGGCTCCGCCGACAGATGTGCCTCGATCCACTGGGCGTTCGTCCTCGCTTCGTAGGGCCCCTCCCCGGTGAGCAACTCGTACCCGAGAACGCCCACCGAGTAGATGTCGGCGAGCTCGGTGAGATCCCGATCGAGGAGCTGCTCCGGACTCAGGTAGCGCGGGTCTCCCAGCATCTGCCCGGTTCTCGTGAGCCGCGTGGACGGGTCCGTGGAGATCCTCACGAGGGCTGCGATGCCGAAGTCGGTGAGGAGCGTCGAGCCCGAGTCGTCGTCGAGCAGGACGTTGGCAGGTCGGACGTCGCGGTGCACGATCCCGAGCGCGTGCGCGGCGGCGAGCGCCGAAGCGACATCCCGCAGCACCTGCCGCGTGAGCGCCACGGAGAGCCGGCCTTCAGCGGCCAGCCGCTCCTCGAGGGTACGACCGTTCACGTACCGCATGACGAGGTAGGGCGGGCCGTCGGGCAGGGCGCCGTAGCGGAAGATCTGCACCACGTTCGGGTGGTCGAGCGCCGCCACGGCGCGTGCCTCGCGCTCGAAACGCCGGCGCGCCGTCTCGTCTCCGGCGCGCCCCGGAAGCAGCACCTTGAGCGCCACCAACCGGCCCAGCGCCCTCTCCCGTGCGAGGAAGACGGCCGCCATGGAGCCGCGTCCGAGGCGACGAACGATCTCGAACTCGTCGCGGAGCCCGTGCAAGGCGCGCTCGACGGCATCCTCGGGCGGGCCCGCGGCGGGAGAAGCGTCTCGAGGCGTCATCGCCCGGGCACGTTAGGCGCGGCTTCGAACCCTCACAAGGCGAGTGAACCCGACGGGCCGGGGGCGTGTACCCGAACACCACGGCCGGTCCCCGAACTCGGGGGGCAGGAGTGCACGGACGGAGGATACCGGAGCGGCGGGATGTCGGTACGCGGACAGGTCACGGCGGGCCTTTCGGCCCAGATCCTCGCGCAGATTCTCAGCGGCTGCGCCATTCTGGCGCATATGGGCGAATGGCCCGACGTCTCGGTCTGGGTGGTGGCCCCCCTCGCGGCTGCGGCGCTCGTACCGTTCCGCC